>JBGZSM010000029.1:0-59313 GCA_041853585.1 Filifactoraceae bacterium | reverse complement strand
AAATGATCCGATATATAAGTGCTGCATAGTGAAAATCAAAGAAACTTTGAAGCGTTTCTTTTTGTACCCAATTTCATTTAGTATCAGCATTTTTTCTGTTTCATGAACGGGAATAGTAACTATTTTATGCGCCTAATCGGCCGGATTAAAAAAGGGAGCTGCGGCAGAATGAAAAAATCTCATTCTGCAACAGCCCCTTTTCGTAGCTATATAAGTCTGTCTAAGTATTGAAGCAGATAGGTCTTCATTCGGAAAATAACTAAAACTCTCGTTTCGTCTTCCAGAACCAAAACGGTATCACCGGATTTCTCAATCGATTGTTGATGATTCTTTAATACTTCGGCGGCTTCGGCAAAATGTTTTTCATTTAAATTGAGATTTTGAATATTCATAGGCACTCCTTGCGAATTGATAGTAAAATTATACCATAAATCGTATTTGTAAGGAAACAAAATCGGGATGTGGAGTGAATTTTTGTAATTTGTTTTGCATTTTTTGCGCGAGAGATTTTTAATTCTAAATTCAGGCAAAAAATTGTAAAAAATTGTATGTTTTTCGGGCATTTTTCGTCAAGATGTGATAAAATTAATTGTGGCTATGTGTCTTTTATGAGATGAATGATATGGCTTGAATATTAAAGTGAAAAGCTTTCTTTCTGCAAGCTTTTAGGAATTATGATTTTATTTTTGCGGATGCTTTCACTAATAAATTTTATATAAAGAGAGGTAATTGTTTTGGGACTTTTGGATAATTTTCTATCAAAAAGATATTTGAACAAATTAGGGAAAGAGGTGGAGCTCATCAATCAGCTCGAGCCTCAAATGGAAAAGCTTTCGGATGAAGAGCTCAGACAAAAGACGGTGGAGTTTAAGGAGAAAATTGCCAATGGTGCAACGACGGATGAATTGTTGGTTGAAGCTTTTGCCGTTTGTCGTGAGGGAGCGAAGCGTTCTTTGGGCATGAGACATTATGATGTTCAGTTGCTCGGCGGAATCGTGCTTCACAAAGGAAAAATCGCGGAGATGAGAACAGGTGAAGGTAAGACTTTAGTTGCGACTTTGCCGGTTTATTTGAATGCGCTTGAAGGCAAAGGAGTCCATGTCGTTACGGTCAATGATTATTTGGCGAAGCGTGACGCCGAGTGGATGGGAAAACTGTACAGCTTTCTGGGATTGACAACGGGCGTAATTATTCACGGATTGGATAATGACCAGCGAAGAGCGGCTTATAATGCGGATATTACTTACGGAACCAACAATGAATACGGTTTTGACTATCTGCGTGACAATATGGTTATCTTCAAACATCAGATGGTGCAGCGACCGCTAAACTATGCGATTGTCGATGAGGTTGACTCGATTTTGGTCGACGAGGCGAGAACGCCGCTGATTATTTCGGGTCAGGGAGACAAGTCCACATCGCTTTACACGCAGGCGAATACTTTTATTTTAGGATTGAATGCTGAAACGGATTACAAGATTGATGAAAAAGAAAATGCGTCCACTTTGACGGATGAAGGGCTTGAAAAAGCAGAGAAATTCTTCGGTGTTGAAAGTATGACGGATATTGAGAATATGGAAATCTATCACCATGTAAATCAGGCGCTTCGTGCGAACACTTTGATGAAATTGGATGTGGATTATGTTGTCAAAGACGGAGAAATTGTTATCGTTGACGAGTTTACCGGTCGTTTGATGTTCGGTCGTCGCTATTCGGAAGGATTGCATCAGGCGATTGAGGCGAAGGAAGGTCTTGTTGTTCAAAGAGAATCCAAGACTCTTGCAACGATTACATTCCAAAATTACTTCCGAATGTATCAGAAGTTGTCCGGAATGACGGGTACGGCAAAGACGGAAGAGGATGAATTCCGAGCGATTTATAAAATGGATGTCGTTCAGATTCCGACGAATAAACCGATTCAACGACAGGATTTGAACGATTCGGTATATAAGAGCGAAAGTGCAAAGTACAAAGCGGTTGTGGAATCCGTTTCTGAAATTCACAAAACAGGACAACCGATACTGATTGGTACGATTTCGATTGAGAATTCGGAGATGCTTTCCGGTTTGCTCAAAAAGCAGGGAATCAAGCATGAGGTTCTCAATGCGAAGAACCATGAGAAAGAGGCGGAGATTGTTGCGCAGGCGGGACGATTCGGTCAGGTTACGATTGCAACGAATATGGCGGGTCGTGGTACGGACATTATTTTGGGCGGAAATCCGGAATTCATGACGAATCGTGAAATGAAAAAACTCGGCTACGAGGACCATTTGATTGCTTTGGCAAGCGGATTCGGAGCGACGGATGATCAGGAAGTATTGGATGCGCGTGTTAAATATCAGGAAATTTTAGCGGAAAAGAAAAAGGAATTGGAGCCGGAGCAAAAGAAAGTCGTTGAAGTAGGCGGTTTGGCAATCATCGGTACGGAGAGACATGAGTCCAGACGAATTGACAACCAGCTCAGAGGTCGTTCGGGTCGACAGGGTGACCCGGGTGAAACGAGATTCTTTATTTCACTTGAAGACGAGCTGATGCGATTGTTCGGCTCGGAGCGTATTCAAACCATTGTTGAGAAAATCGGAATGGAAGAGGACGATGCGATTGAGGCGGGTGTTCTTTCAAAATCGATTGAGAATGCTCAAAAGCGTGTGGAAGGCAAGAACTTTGGAATTCGTAAGACCGTTCTTCAATACGACGATGTTATGAATAAACAAAGAGAGATTATCTATAATGAGCGCCGCAGAGTGTTGGAGGGAGAGAATCTTCAATCCGAGATTGCTTCAATGATTGATTCGCTTGCAGAAAAAGCATTAGATAAATATCTTCCTGAAAATGGCGAGATTGACTTGGAAGGGTTGAATGAGCGGTTGAAATATTTATTCTCGCTCGGCATCACCGAGGCGGACGAGTCGGAAATCAAAGATATGTCTGAGTTCAAAAAGAATATCAAATCGGCGGTTCATCAGGTTTATGAATTGAAACAAAAAATGCTTCCGGAAGAAGAATTCAGAGAGCTTGAGCGAGTGATTCTGCTTCAGGTTGTAGATAGCAAGTGGATGGACCATATTGATGCGATGGACCAGTTGAGAAAGGGTATCGGACTTCGCTCGATTGCGCAGGAGAATCCGGTGATCGCATATCAGCAGGAAGGTTTCGATATGTTCGATTCGATGAATGAGAGCATCCAGGAAGACACGATTCGCTATTTGATGAATTTCCAAATTCGAGAAGAGCAACCGCAGCGCGTGGAGCGTAAGCAGATAGTGAACATTGACAATACGAGAGAGACCATCGACAATGCGATGGAGCAAAAACCGCAGCAGGCCGTGAGAGAAAACAAGCCGAAGCGTAATGACCCGTGTCCTTGCGGAAGCGGTAAAAAATATAAGAATTGTCATGGCAAGGGAGAATAAGATGCTGAATATTGTGGAACACCGAAATAAGATTGAAGAAATCTTGCGCGGCATCGAAGAAGTGCGAGGTTCTCTTTGACTTAGAAGCATTGGAAGATGAAAAAATAGAAATCCTGCAGGAGATTCAGGCGGACCCGAATATATGGCAGGATGCGAAGAAGAGTAAAGATTTGATGAAGCGCTCAAAGGAGATTGAAGATGTGTTGGAATCTTTTTATCAAGCCGAGCGTGATGCCGAGGATTTGCAGGAGCTTTTTCTAATCGCTCAGGAAGATGAGTCGATGGAAAAGGATTTGGAAAAAGAAATCGCGTTGCAGCTCAGGAAAATCGATGAGCTGAAATTGGAGACGATGTTGGATGGACCTTATGACAATTTGAATGTGATTTTGTCCATTCATGCCGGCTCGGGCGGATTGGATGCGCAGGATTGGGCTCAGATGCTGTTGAGGATGTATTTGCGTTTTGCATCGGACAACGGCTTTAAGGTTAATCAGCTCGATATCAATGCGGATCCGGCAGCCGGAATCAAGTCGGTTACGCTGCAAATTGAAGGGAAGAATGCATACGGGTTTTTGAAGGCGGAAAAGGGCGTTCACCGAATCGTTCGCATTTCACCATTTGACCCGTCGGGCAAGCGGCATACTTCTTTCGCGTCGGTGGATATCATTCCGGAATTGGATGATTCGACCGAGGTCGAGATTCGGCCGCAGGATTTGCGAATCGACACCTATCGAGCGAGCGGCGCCGGCGGTCAGCATGTCAACAAGACGGAATCCGCCGTTCGAATTACGCATTTGCCGACGAATATCGTCGTTCAGAGTCAGAGTGAGCGTTCGCAGCTTATCAACAAAGATATGGCGATGAAGATGCTTAAAGGAAAATTGGTGGAGCTCAAGGAGCAGGAGAATAAAGAAAAGATTGAGGATTTGCAAGGGGAATATAGCCAAATCGGCTGGGGAAGTCAAATCAGAAGCTATGTTTTCCAACCCTACACTTTGGTGAAGGACCATCGAACGGGATTTGAAATCGGAAATATTACGCAGGTAATCGATGGAGAGATTATGCCGTTTATTTTGGCTTATTTGAAAGAGCAGAAGCAAAAAGGCAAGGACGAATAATGAATGTCTTTATGAAAGAAGCGATCTTGGAGGCGTACAAAGCTTACAAAAAAGGAGAAGTGCCCGTAGGATGCGTCATCGAGAAGGACGGACAAATCATTGCACGGGCACATAATGAGGTGGAGTCTTTGCAAAAATCGAGCGCTCATGCGGAAATGCTTGCACTGGAGCGAGCGAATGAATTTTTGGGCGCTTGGCGTTTGGACGGATGCAATCTGTATGTTACTTTGGAGCCTTGCACGATGTGTGTGGGCGCTATTATCAACGCTCGGATACAGACGATTCATATCGGTGCGAGGGATGCCGAAAGAGGCGCGGTCATCAGTAAAGTGCCCATCATTTTGGATAATACGATTCCTTGTAAGACCGACGCGGTTTTGTACGACGAGCAGGTTTGCTCATATATCATGAGCCGATTTTTTAGAGAGTTGAGAAGGGGAAGAATACAAAAAGCTTCCGATAGATTAGGAGAAAAATGATAAAAGCGGATTTGCATATGCATACGAGATATTCGGATGGATATGATTCAGTGGACAGATTGATTTCGGAATGTGTGAACGAAGGGTTGACTCATATCGCGATAACGGACCATGATAATTTGTTGGGATATGATGAAAAGAAAGAGAAGGCGGAAAAAGCCGGTTTAAAAATCATCAAGTCGTTGGAGATTTCGGCAAAAGATTACGAAACCGGGAAAAAAGTTCATGTACTCGGATATAATATTCGAGACGAATATCCGATTCGAAAAATCTGCGACCCGATAAAGCGCAGCCGCAACGACAAAGCGTATAAAGAGGTTTTGGCATTGCAGTCATTGGGATATCAAATCGACTATGATGAATTGTATGAATATGCGCGAGGATATATTTTTAAATTTCACTGGTATGAATTTTTATTCAATACCGGACAGACGGAAGCTTTTTTTCCGCAGGTGAATGAAAAATATTTTAAAAACGACGGAAAATTTGTCTATGGGGTGGAATATGTCGATGTCAAAAAAGCGGTTCAGGCGATTCGGGAAGCCGGAGGATATGCGGTAATCGCTCATCCGAATCAGCAAAACAACATCGATACGGTGGATAGAGTGGTGAAATACGGATTAAACGGCATTGAGCTCAATCACCGCTCAAATAGCGAAGAATATAAAAAAATCATCAGAGAGTATGCGAAAAAATACAATCTGTTCCTCACCGGCGGATCGGATTATCATGGCCAATTCGATAGAGCACCGGTTAGAGTTGGCTCACAAATGAGTGATGAGAGTGGACTTGTAATATTTGAATGAGGGAGGAAATATGGATAAATTGAATGCAAGAGCGCAGAAGATGAGCAGCGAGCGAATAAATGAGCTCTTGGATGAGAATGAGAGCCTAAAAGCAATCGTATCCGATTATTCAGAGCTTAAAAAATTTGCGGAAGAAGTTGTTGAAAAACACAATGTGCTCGTTACGGAATATAAATCAAAGCAGAATGAGTTGACGGAGCTTCGGGAAAGCGAGGAAAAACTCCGAGAAGAAAACCAGCAAAAGGATGAAGAAATTGCGAGATTGAAGGAGTTATCGGGCAAGCTGGAGCAGCGATTGGTTGATTTTCAAAATCATATCAACAGCTTGTTGGACCGTTTTCAAGCGATGGACGAGCAGAATAAAAAACATGAAGCGACGATTTCAAGTTTGGAGCGCTATATCGAAATTATGGATACCGCGCCGAAATATATAAAAAATGAAAGAGGAGCGGGACGAAAGAAAAAATATACGCAGGAGCAAATTGATTTTGTCGTGGATTCACGAACCAATGGTGTGGATTATGAGACCATCATGGTTCAGGCAAATGAAAAATTTCCAAATCGGGAATGGACAGTCAAAGAGATAAAATATATTTTCAGTAGGTATAAGGTACTATAATGTTTCACATGAAACATCGGTTATGTAAGGAGAAGTAACATGGAAAAATCGAAAGTATATTTTACGGATTATTATTCTTCCGATAAGAATGATAATCTATCGGTAAAAATCAAAAGACTTTGTGACAAAGCGGGATTTCGAAATTTAATCGAGCAAAATAATTTGGTCGCCGTCAAACTTCATTTCGGAGAAAAAGGGAATATTACCTATCTGCATCCGGTCAATGTAAGACAGGTGGTGGACAAAGTCAAAGAATATGGCGGCAAACCGTTTTTGACCGATACAAATACCTTGTATTCCGGAAGCAGAACCAATACGGTTGACCATATCCAATCCGCGATTGAAAACGGATTTTCATATTCCGTTGTCGGCGCGCCGATTGTCATTGCAGATGGAATGTATAGCAAGAATTCCGTGGATGTAAAAGTGAATTTGAAGCATTATGAAGATGTAAAAATCGGCGGAGAGATTTATAATGCCGATGCGATGGTGGTTATTTCTCATTTTAAAGGACATGGCATGGCGGGATTCGGCGGCGTGCTCAAAAATTTGGCGATGGGTTGCGCAACTGCGCCCGGAAAACAGATGCAGCATTCCGATGTTTTGCCGACCGTCAATCCGGATGAATGCATCGGATGTCGTCGCTGCTACTCCGGATGTCGCGTGAAGGCGATTGAAATGGTCAACAAGGTTGCCGTCATCAATCACGATATTTGCTACGGATGCGGCGAATGTGTCACCGTTTGTCCAACTAGAGCTATCGATGTAGAATGGGAAAGTGAGAGCGATGTTTTTGTGGAGAAGATGGCGGAATATGCTTTCGGCTCGATTCAAAATAAAAAAGGAAAAGTCGGATTCATCACTTTTGTGACCAATATTACACCGATGTGCGATTGTGCGGGATTTTCCGGAAGACCGATTACAAATGATATCGGCGTATTGGCGAGTCTCGACCCCGTTGCTTTGGAGCAAGCCTGCATGGATTTGGTCAAAGAATCCGTCGGCGGACACAATCCTTTCGATGAAATTCATCCGCATGTTCGCGCCGAGCATATTATAGAATATGCCGAGCAAATCGGAATGGGGAATCGCGAATACGATTTGGTGAAAATATAGGATTATAAAATCAAAAGGCTTAAAGAGATTTGTAAATAAGAGCACGGCGTGCACCGTGCTTTTTTGTCGCAAAAAAATTGCGATGCAAAATCAAAAATCAAAATCGTAAATCACAAATCTGAATTCAAAAATCGAAATTGAAATTCTGCGCGAAATTGACAGAATTCTTTTTGCGGAAAAATCTTGATGGAAAATCAAAAAGCAAAAGCAAAATCAGAATCATAAATCACGAATGGCAATATGGAAATCATTAAAAGAAGACCATCCAAATTTTTTCTCAAAAAATAGCGCCGGAAATTTGCTATATAAAAGGAAGCTACACAATTTATCGTTTTTAATTTTTGTCAGTTATTAAAATTTGGATTTGCAAATGAAACATCTTTCTAAAAAAGGAATATCACATAGCAAAAAATACTTTAAGTCCAAGGCGATTGAATCATTAAAATTTATGACCTCAAATCATCGTTCGGGTAAATCAAAACCGTTTCACATATTGCTTTTTGGAATAGGATATAATGCTTGAATTTACTTCAAAAATTTAACTTTTTTGTAACCAATTTTTGAATCTGTTAGGATATAATAGATTAGGTGGAAGGAGGGATTATTATTTCAACACAGGAAAAACCTCTAATAGAAATTAAACATGTACGAAAAGTGTATCGTATGGGAGAAGAAAGAGTAGTTGCATTAGATGATATCAGTCTCGAGATTTATCGAGGTGAAATAATTTGTTTTCTTGGAAAATCAGGCTCGGGTAAATCCACTTTTTTGAATATGGTAGCCGGACTTGAAAAACCGACCAAAGGAGAAATTATTATCGGAGGTGTACCGCTCCATAAGCTGACGGAAGAACAGGTGACCATGTTTCGACAAAAAAACATCGGGTTTATTTTTCAGGCTTATAATTTATTACCGATGCTTACGGCACTGGAGAATGTGGAATATCCATTGGTACTTAGAGGGATGGATAAAAAGAGACGAATACAAAGGGCGAAACTCGCTTTGGACGAAGTCGGTTTGAAAGGTTATGAAAATCGAAAGCCGAATCAAATGTCGGGAGGGCAGCAGCAAAGAGTCGGTATTGCAAGAGCGATTGCCGTTGACCCGAAAATTATTTTTGCCGATGAGCCGACCGGAAACTTGGATTCCAAAACCACGGATATGGTCATGAAGCTGATTATTGAAAGAGTTCATGCCAAAGAGCAGACGATGATATTGGTTACGCATGACAATTCGATTGCGCAATATGCCGACCGCATCGTAACGGTCAAGGACGGAAATATCATCAATATCCAGAGCAGAGAAGAATTCAATCCACATGAAGAAATAGCCGATAGTTAAAGCAGGGTTCGAGAAGATTGTTTTGAAGAAATCGGGTTGAATAGAAGCTATACAATTTAGCGAACAGCTTGTAGAAGAAAGAATAGAATCGGAACAAGAAGAATTATACAATGAAAAAACTTAAAAATAAAATACGAAACCAAAATCAATAACAAATAGAAGATTTAGAGAGGGATAATATGAAAAACAAAATTTTGTCAGCGATAATGACAATGATGGTAATCGTAGGGCTGTTTGTTCCTATGGAAGGTTATGCGGATGACAAGGTCAAAATTTCAACTTTTTCGGCAGGGATTTATCCCGAGCATACGGAAAAAGGACAAGTTGTTGCAGTCATAGAGAATATTTCGAATCAGGACTTGAGTGGTATTCAGCTTTATATCGACAAAGCGGAGCTTCCGGGTTCGATTACTCAAACGACATCATTTGATGGGACATTAAAACAAAATTCTCCTGTTTCAATTTCTTGGGACGCGGATTTAATCGGGATGCCGATGGGAAAAGGTATCACTATACGATTGGATGTAAAAGATGCAAGCAATCAACTTTTGGCAAGTAAGCAATCTGTTTTGCAAGTAACACCAAATGACGAATCTACCGGAAATGGGAAAGCGAATTTACCGATAGTAGAGCAAAAAGATTACACCTACAAGCCGGACCCGAATGTAAATTATAATCCACAAATGAAGCTCGAAGTAGTAAGTCCATCCGGCGGATTAAAAGCCGGAGCTACGAATACAATGCAATTAAAAATTAAAAATACAGGAAATGCTCCTTTTAATAAAGTGATAGCAGGGATTACTTTGGCTGAAAAAATGTCATTGCAAAATGCATCGGTGGAACAAGATTTAGGTTCTATGAGCAGAACAGGTGAAAGTGTTGCAAAGTTCCCGGTGCATATTGATTCGACGCATACCGGAGGAAATATTCCAATTACCTTTACGGTCAAAGGAACGGACCCGACCGGAAAAGAAGCGACTTTTGCAATTACGGAATATGTAACGGTAAATGCGGGAACATCTCAGGTGGATAAGCTTGAGATTATCAATGTCCAAAACCCGCAGTCGGTAGCGATGGACCAAACCTTCAGTTTGAAATTTGCGGTAAGAAACAATTCTTCCGAAACGGCAAAAAATATCAAAGTAACGGTTGAGCCGACAGCGCCGGTTGTGAATAAATCCAAAAATATTTTTATTATATCGCTTGCCGGGGGAGAATCCAAAGCATTTGATATTCAGCTGTTTGCTGCCGGAAATGCGGAAGTGCAATCACAAAACTATCCGATAAAAATAACTGCGGAAACTACGGACAAAGAGCCGATTGGAATCAGCCAATATGCCGGCGTATTTGTCAATGGGGATAACAAAACGAAAACCGTACCGCAAATCATTATCACAAATTACACTTACGGCGGTTCATCCGTTGTTGCCAATGAAGTTTTTCCGTTGTCATTGGTACTCAAAAATACAAATTCGAGTCAGACTTTGAGAAATATCAAAGTTTCGCTGACTGCTGATGAAGGAATTTTTATTCCGCACAACTCGAGTAACTCTTTTTATATTGATAAAATCGGAGCAAATGCTTCCATTCAAAAGACCATCCAGCTGATGACCAAACCGGATGCGCCGGAAAAAACCGTATCCATCAATGTGGATATGAGTTATGAAGATAGCAAAGGGAATCCGGTAAGTGTGAAGGATATCATTTCCGTTCCGGTAATTCAACAGCGAAAAATTGTTATCGATGATGTGAATCCGATTGACCCGATTTTTCAGGGAGAGGATTCCAATGTCAGCGTACAATATTACAATATGGGAAAAAGTACACTTAACAATTTGGTGATAACTGCGGAAAGTGAGCAGCTGAAATTTACACAGAATCCGAAGTCTTTTATCGGAAAGTTTGAGCCCGGAAAATCCGGAAGCTATGACTTTACTTTTATTGCGGAAAAAACCGGAGAGGTAAAAGGAAAATTGTTGATTACTTTTGAGGATTCCAACGGCAAAGAAGTTAAGATGGAAAAAGCTTTTGCTTTTGTTGTCGAAGAGCCGATTATGCCACCGGAAAATGAAATGACCAATGAGATTCCGGAGCCTGAAAAAGGCGGGAAAATGAAAAAAGTTCTTATCGGAGTCGGTGTTGCAACCGCTATTGTTGTTGCCGGTATCGTTATTAAGAAAATAAGAAAAAAGAAATTTGATGACAGCCTTGATATTGGAAATGAATAGGCAGGTGGTATATGAATTTTTCAGATATACTTCTTATGGGATTAAGGAATCTCATGCGCAGAAAAACCAGAAGTATTCTCGCAATTACGGGAGTTGTAATCGGAACGGCGGCGATTACCGTAATGATGTCTCTCGGTTTCGGATTGAGTCAAGGATTTGAAGACCGAATCAAAAGCTGGGGAAATTTGCACACGATTGAATTGTATGCGGGTGGAGGTTTTGTCGAGCCGGGAAAACAAAGGAAAGAAGCAAAATTAAACGATAAGACACTTAAAGAGCTTGAACAGATTCCTTATGTGACCGCGATTTCACCCGAGGTTACAACCAATATGACGGTTGCGGTCGGAAAATATATAAATGAAGTTCAGATTGTCGGATTGAAAGCTGACTTTTTTGAGAAGACCAATCCGGAGATTGAGGAAGGCCGCCTTCTAAAAAAGACTGACAAAATGGGTGTGATTTTTGGAAAATCGGCAGCGATATGGCTATACAATCCGATGGGAAAAAATCGTCACTATGAGGAAGAAAAAGTTCCGGTAAAAATTGTAAACGCAAATATTAAATTAACTGCGGATATGAGTTATGGAAGAAGACCCGGCGAATTTAGCGAGAGTGATAAGCCTAAGGACGAAAACGGGAATCCGATCAATTTTACCATCTATGATGCAAAAGGAATCGGATTACTCAAAAGTGAAAATAGTGAATATAGCTACAGCATTATAATGAATATCGATGATGTAAAAAATCTGATAAAAGAAAGAGAAAAACAGGAAGGACACCGGGAATCGAACCGTGGACGCAGCGGCTCCGATTATGATCAGGCAAAGGTCTATGTGGAAGAAACAAGTAAGGTGGTTGAAGTCACCAAAGCGCTGAAAGATTTGGGTTATATGACTTTCTCTTTGATTGACGAAATTGAGCAATTGAAACAGCAGATGAATATCATCCAAGCCGTACTCGGAGGAATCGGCGCCGTTTCCTTATTGGTTGCAGCTCTGGGAATCACGAATACGATGATTATGTCGATTTATGAAAGAACCAAAGAGATTGGAATTATGAAAGTGATTGGAGCGAATATAAAAGATATTCGAAAATTATTTTTGATCGAGGCGGCTTCCATCGGATTTTTCGGTGGACTTGCCGGACTTGCAGTAAGTTTTGGACTTTCGTATTTGGCAAATCTCTTTTTAGGGGAACTGTTTCTAGCGAGCATGGGAATGGCGGAAGGAGCAAAAGTATCCATCATCCCTTGGTTTCTCGCGTTGGGAAGTTTGCTGTTCTCTACCGGAATCGGAATTTTAGCCGGTTATTTACCGGCCAATCGCGCAATGAAGCTCTCCGCTTTGGAAAGTTTGAGAAACGAATAAAAATTTTTTACAAAAACCATTTACAAAAATTCAAAATGGCGTTATGATATAAACAAATATTTGTCTTCGGGGCAGGGTGAAATTCCCGACCGGTGGTTACAGTCCACGAGCCTATGGCTGAACTTGTGAAATTCAAGTACCGACAGTAAAGTCTGGATGAGAGAAGATATGCATTATCGACCCTTTAGGTCGGATTGTTGAACTCAAAAATCGGAGCCCTGTGATTCAGGGCTCTTTTTTGTTGGCATATCCGGAGACTAAAAAGGAGGCTATCATGCAAACACAAGTCAAAACAGGATTTAAGAGAGAAAGGACAATTCAATTGTCAAAAGCGAATTATTTAACCAAAACAGCCATTTTGTCCGCAATAGCATATATTTTAATGCTTTTTGAAATGCCGTTGCCATTTGCTCCGGTATTTTTGAAAATGGATTTCAGCGACATCCCCGCTTTAATCGGCTCATTTGCTATGGGACCTTTAGCGGGAGTTCTTATCGAGCTTGTCAAAAATCTTTTAAAGGTAATGACGATTACAAGAACTTTTGGTGTTGGTGAGCTTGGTAATTTCTTAGTGGGAGCATCTTTTGTTTTCACGGCAGGGATTATTTATCGAACTAAAAAAGATAAAAAGACTGCGCTGATAGGATGTCTTATTGCAACGCTCGTGATGACGGCAGTCGCTATGGGATTTAATAATTTTGTTTTAATCCCTGCATTTTCCAAAGTGATGCCGATCGATTCGATTATCGCAATGGGCTCGGCGGTAACGGATAAAATTCATGATATTCCGACCTTGGTTTTATATGGAATTACTCCTTTCAATTTATTCAAAGGAGTTGTCATTTCGGCTGTTGCAATGTTATTGTATAACGGAGTGAAGCCGCTGCTGAAAGTTTAATCGTTTTAAAAAACAAATCATAATGAGATTTTTACCAACAAAAAGGTGGACACAAAGTCCACCTTTTTGTTGGTTTTTATAATTCTTATGACTAATCCAATTTCCAAACCGGAATACAAGCTCCTTTTGTAACATCTTCAATAACCTTTGCGGTATCGTCTTGTCGAAATGCCTCTACAATTTTTTTGTAAGAATCAATATCTTTATCTGCTGCACGGGATACGATAATATTGATATAAGGCTTTGAAGTCGAAGTTAGTTTTTCTAAGAAAATTGCATCCGATGGAGGATTCAATCCGGCGTCCACGGCAATTCCTCCGTTGATGATAGCAGCCGCCACATCCGGGAGAGAGCGTGCGGTTTGTGAAGCATCCAACTCCGAGATACTTAAGTTGAGCGGGTTTTCGGTAATATCGTTCACAGTAGGAGTGTCTCCTTTGGCAGGATCCACTTTAATAAGTTCCGCTGATTGAAGGAGAAGCAATGCTCGTCCACCATTAGTAGGGTCGTTCGGAATGGCAATCGTGTCGCCATCTTTGATTTCGGTTACATTTTTTATTTTTTGTGAGTAAATTCCAAGTGGTGAGATGAAAGTTTCTCCGATAACGGTCAAGTTGGCATTTCTTTCTTTGTTATAGCTGTCTAAGAAGATATAATGCTGAAAAGCATTCAAGTCGATATCTCCGTTTGCCAGAGCATCGTTTGGCTGGTTGTAATCGGTGAAGACGACAACTTCCAATTCAATATTGTCTTTGGCTACTTTTTCCTTTACAAATTTCCAAATTTCTTCTTCGTTCGTCCCTACCACACCGACTTTTATTTTTGTCGGCTCTGATTTTTGATTGGAAGAGTTGTCATTGTTTGAATTTGAATTGGTCTTTGCGCCACAAGATGTCAAAATGAACAATGCGGCAAGAAGTGTAAAACATAGTTTGATTGTTTTTTTCATGTTATTCCCTTTCTGGATAGAATCCATTTAATATCTCATTTCGCTAAAGCGAAAGAATGAGTGAAGTAAAAAAGTGTAATCCTAATGTTTGATAAAGCGAATCAGTAGGTTGGAAACGGATTGAACGATAAAGACGAGTACCAATATTAAAAGTGTGGCGACAAGAGTGATATCGTCTTTGAAGCGATTATATCCGAAACTGATGGCAACTTTTCCCAATCCTCCTGCTCCGATTGCTCCTGCCATCGCCGTAAGACCTATCAAACTGATGATTGTTACGGCGGAGGCTCGTATCAAACCTTCTTTTGCTTCCGACAAATATACATTGGTTATGATGGAAAGAGGAGAAAAGCCCATAGATTGTGCCGCCTCGATAACTCCTTTGTCAACTTCGGATAAAGCATTTTGTACCTGACGAGCAAAAAATGGAACGGTACCGGCAACCAATGGAACGATGGCGGCGGTATTTCCTATAGTGGTCCCAACGATCAATCGCGTAACAGGTGCTATAATAGCCAGCATGATGACAAAAGGGATGGAGCGTCCGATATTGACTACTTTGTCTAAAATGTTGTGCAGGCTTTGATTTTCCAAAATCGAACCTTCTTCCGTTATCGCTAAGAAAATTCCTATTATGATTCCGAAGAAGCCCGAAAACAAGGAAGTAATTGCTACCATATAGATGGTAGCCAAGGTTTCTTCAAAAAACATTTCTTTAATTTCAATTGCATTTTTAAAAAATGAAAATAGAGTTTCAGTTATTGTGCTCATTGTTTACCTCCCGGATTTATCATCTGCGCCAAGACTGGTGTTGCCAATTTCAAGTCATCGTTTCCGATATTCATTCGATTTGAAGACTGCTCGGATTTTCGAATATCTTGCTGACTTCGGCGTAAAGATACTTCACGAAGAGACTTGTCTATGATTTCTACACCGACATTTTGCTCCTTCAGGTATTGAAGAGCACCTTCCTTATCATTTGCTTTTCCTGAAAAACTGACAACCAGAGAACCGACCGGAATATCTTGCAAAAATTCGATATTGCCGGAGAGAATATTGGTCATCACATTGAAATTGCTTTGTAAAGTAGCGATAATCGGTTGGCTGGTGCTTTCTCCGACATAAGTGATTCGAGCTAAGATGTCGTCTTCTGAAAGGTGTAGTATGGATTTGTGGTTTAGCACCTTTTCCAATGCCGAATCAATCTGGGTCGCTGTGTTTATAAAAGCGCGTGTAAGAGGCATCTGCGGATTGCTGAATACCTCGACGATGCTTCCTCCTTCTATTATTTTCCCATTTTCCATTACGGCAACTTTGTTGCAAATTTCTTTGACGACCTGCATCTCATGAGTAATAATTAAAATCGTCAAGTCGAGTTTTCGGTTTAACTCTTTTAGAAGTTTTAAAACTTCATCGGTTGTCTGCGGATCGAGTGCGGAGGTCGCTTCATCGCAGAGTAATATTTCAGGGTCGCTTGCAAGTGCTCTTGCAATAGCAACTCTTTGTTTTTGACCGCCGGAAAGTTGAGAAGGATATGCATTTTCTTTATCGGAGAGTCCGACCAGCGCCAGCAGACTTCGAACCTTCTGTACCTTATCGTTTTTACTCATCGACATTTGCTTCAATGGGAAGTAGACATTATCAAAAACGGATTTAGACTTGAGCAAATTGAAATGCTGAAATATCATTCCGATTTTTTTTCTGCGCTCGCGCAACGACTTTTCATTCAGCTTTGTGATATCCTCGTTGCCGATTATAACTTCTCCACGAGTTGGTTTCTGGAGTAAATTTACCGTTCGTATCAATGTGCTTTTTCCTGCTCCGCTGAAACCGACAATTCCGTAAATATCTCCTTTTTGAACCGACAAACTGACATCATCAACTGCAGTAACGACTCCTTTACGGCCTTGCTTATCGTTTATGTTTTGTGAGTTGTTTTGTCCGGCTAATTTTTTTGCGCCAAATAAATTTACTTTATCATTTTTGTCTTTAAATTCTACCGTAATATTATTTAATGTAATCACTATTTTCACCTCAGAATATAAAAAAGCCTCACCCTTTATTTCTAAAGGACGAGGACTTCGTGTTACCACCTTTATTCGTTAAAATATCGCTATTTTAACCTCAATCAGTACGGATAAATATCTTATACTGTGTTGCTGTAACGGGCAATACCGTAATGACCTAATTATTCAGCCATTAAGCTCCAAGACCATATTCCGCAAAATATCCCATTGCCTGCTTTCACCTGCTCAGGCTCTCTGATAATGTTTCTTTTTGCGTACTCTTCTCTTCATTGCTTTTATTATTATGCAGATAATTATAGCATGGCAGAGAATATTGTCAAGTCTTTTTGAAAAAATTGTAAATACTTCTTTGATTTGATATGAAATTTGACTTCTGTTCGGACAAAGATTCAAATAATGCGAGCTTCTTACAAGTTTATCGAAAGTGTTGTTTATATAAAGTTATTGGAGTATAATATAACTGTCAATTTATAATTCTTTTTCTCTTAATAACACGAGAAAAATCGAAATGGTTATAGAAAAAGAACTCATTAAAACAGATGGGAGATCAGGATGTGTTTGAAATGAAGAAATTCAATTGCAAAAGGAGGTTGGAATTTGGACAAATTGATTTCTTATGATGCATTACAATTGATTGGGCTTGTGGTGGTTGTAATGTATATTGTGGTAGGTTTTGACGATATTGTTTGGGATTTGGTAACTTTTTTTCGAAGATTGAAACAGCCCAGACCGATTTTGGAAATGTCCAAGCTGGATGAAATCCCGCCCAAATTATTGGCGATTGTTATCGGGGCGTGGAAAGAGGATAATGTTTTGGGGGATGTGGTGGATAATATTATTGCGTCGGCGATGTACCCAAAATCAATGTATCATATTTTTTTAGGAGTTTATCCAAATGATGAAAGAACTTTAGCGGTTGCGCATGAATTGGCAGCGAGGCACAGCAATGTGTATGTTATTGTAAATTCAAGACCGGGACCGACATCGAAGGCTCAGAATATCAATCATACGATTCATGAAGTTCGAAATTTTGAGCGCGAAAAGAATTGGCGTTTTGCTTCCATTACTGTGCATGATGCGGAAGATGTCGTTCATCCTTATGAATTTAAGATGACGAATTATCTTATCGATCAACACAAGGCACTTCAATTTCCGGTTTTTCCATTGGTGCCGATGCCGACATTCCGCAACTTCTTTAAATATCTAACTTCATCTACTTATGCGGATGAGTTTGCGGAAACTCATTTTTATACGATGGTTAATCGTCACAGTATGGGAGCCTTGGTACCTTCAGCAGGAACCGGTTTTGTCTTGTCAAAAGAAATTTTGGACAAATATGGTAGTCATGGAATATTACCGGTAAACAGCTTAACGGAAGACTATTTATTATCTTGGACATTGTTTTCTAAAGGAATACAAATGTATTTTGTGTTGGAAGGGGTCAATCGCGTAAATTACAATAATAAACAGATAACGGAATTTGTTGCAACGCGCTCGATGTTTCCTAACAGTTTTAAAACGGCGGTCAAACAAAAAGCAAGATGGATTTTAGGAATTACGATGCAATCTTTAGGTGTAAAAGATGTGCTCAAAGTGAAGAATGTTTCCTTGGCAGGACGATATTCCTTATATAAAGACCAGAAGGCAAAATACGGCAATCTTTTAGTTCTGGTAGGATATCCGGTGCTTGCATATTTTATTGCTTCCTTGTTTTTTGACTTACCGGCGATGTATCCGAAAGAATCGCTTGCATGGAAATTGTGTATTCTTGTTACCTTTATGATGATTGCGAGGCAGACATATCGCGGAATTGCCATTTACAATGTTTACGGCATGCGCTCAGTATTTTTTGCATGTTCATTACCTCCATTCTTGCCGATAAGATTATTGTGGGGAAATTTTATTAACTTGGCGGCAACTTTATCCGCCTTCAGACAAAAAATATTTGGGAATCAGAGAAAAACGACCAAAAAACTGGCAGCCCCGGGCGCGTCGAAGAAACTTGTATGGGATAAAACGGACCATTCTTTCTTGGAAAAATATATTTTGGAGAGATATCATCGTTCTTTAGGGGATATTCTTCTCGAAAAGAATTATTTAGACAAAAATACATTAGCGAAAGCCATTGATGAGAGCAAGAAAAAAAGAATACGATTAGGGGATTATCTAATCCAGTCCAATCTTCTGACGGAGACACAATTATTGAAAACCCTAGCATCCATAAAGCATGTGCAATATGTTGACAAAAATACATTGCAATATTATCCGATTTCATCTTATCGTAGCGTTTTTGATGAAAAAACCTTGCGGGAATTGATGGCTTTGCCTCTAGTTAAAACCGAAGACGGATATGTTTTTGCTTTTTGTGAAGAAAGTCCGATCTATGCTCAAAGCATCTTGAGAAACAATTACCGTATTAAAATTACTGCTGTTTTTGCAACAAAAGAACTGATCCAATCCGGATTGGAAGAACTGTTTTCGGAAACGGAACAACAATCCTGCAAAAATGAAATGGTTGAGAAATTATATTTTGATAAGGTGATAGATTACGAGCAGCTCATCATCATGAACAATTACAAGTATCAATTGGGTTGGTCGGAAGGAGACTTGCTAAAATATATGGGCTTTATATCCAAGGAAACTTTTGCCTAAAAGCCCTTGGAAAACCATAATCGTTTGATAGCCTCTATTAAATTTCCTGTTCGCGGGAGATAATTTTGGAAATAATGTCGCTTATTGATGCTTTTTCGTGTCATAAAAGTGTAGCAGATAGGGAGCATTCTCTAATTGCTGCACTTTTTTATATAATCAGGGAAGTGTTGTTCGGCGAAGTTGGTTTTAGAATCACGAATCCGACATTAAAACCTTCTGCAGAAAGTCAAATTCGTGATTGACATTTCTCTTAGCAGGTTATTGGTTTTATGGACTTGGGAAATTGTTCCGCATCCTTTTATAAAACATAGCATCACAATCTTATCATTCTCCTTGTATCCTTACTATTATATATGGTATGATTTTAGCATAAACTACAATCAATGGGAAAACGACAGCGTAGATTGCCCTTGAATGAATGAGATTTAAATAATTAAGATGCTATTGGGCAATCTTTAGGGAATGTAGTTTAGAAAATGGAATGTTATTGAAAATGGAATTGGAGAATAAAGCATGAAATGGATTCAAAAGCAGTTGATAAAAAATAAGAGAGTGGAGGATCGGATTTTAAGGAAGAAAAAAGGAATTATAAAATCGAATCTGGATCCGGTGCTGGCTAATTTGGAAAAAAGAATACCGAGAAAATTAGAAGAAAAAATAAATTTGCTATTTGAAAAAGCCTTTTATATGGTTTTCGAAAAAGGAACTTCTGTCATAGAAAAAACTTACAGCAAAGAAAAAATTCAGATTGAGCATATCGTCAGCGATTTTATGATGGATGGTTCGCCAAGCCGCAGCATCATTAGAAAAATGGATAAGCCGGCAAAGAAGAGTAGAAAATGGGGAAAAAGAATAGCGCTTTTGGAAGGGTTGGGATTGGGATTTCTCGGCATCGGATTGGCGGATATTCCTTTGTTTACCGGAGTTTTATTAAAAGGAATCTATGAGATTGCCTGGAGCTATGGTTTCAACTACGATTTATATGAAGAGAGAATCTATATTCTCAAGCTAATTCAAGCCGCTCTTTCCACAGATACACAGCGTCTGATTCTGAGTGACGAGCTCGATAGATATGGTAGAACCATTGATAACCAAAAATGGCATGGCTCTATTGATACGGAGATAAAAATAACGGCAAAAGCATTATCTCAGGAATTGCTTGTGGCAAAATTTATTCAAGGGTTGCCTTTGGTCGGTGTTGCCGGAGCGATTTTTAATCACAACACCTATAAAAAAGTATCGGACTATGCTTTGGTCAAGTATCGAAAGAGATTTTACGAAAAAAAGCAGCAAAAAAAGACCTCGCTTGAGGTCTTGTAGTCGGCATTTATGATTGCCGCTGCTTTACATGTTCTTTAATTTTTTCAAAAGTTTCTGTGCTGATTACATGTTCGATTCGACAAGCATCGGCCATAGCAACTTCCGGAGTAACGCCGATTGCAATCAGATATTCGCCAATTAAAACATGGCGCTCATAAACAGATTCTGCTATTTTATGTCCTTCATCAGTAAGTTCAATAAGTCCGCCGGTATCTACCTTGATAAGATTTTTTTGACGGAGTGCTTTCATTGCGTTACTTACACTTGGCTTTGAAAAACCAAGCTCGTTGGCAATATCAATCGAACGAACATAGCCATTTCGAAGTTTTAATACTAATATGGTTTCCAAATAATTTTCTGCGGATTCCTGAATTTTCAAGTTAGCACCTCCATTCTTAAATATATGTTATCAAATAAGACATGATTTTGCAAGTCTTATCTATACAAGAGAATCTCCTTTATATTTGGTTAGTTTTTGTTTCGCATCCAATATAATTCTGATTCTCTGTTTTATTTCTTGTAGCTTTTTTCAAAAATTTATCTGCTCATTTCATTTATTTTTGAAATTCCAAACTTTACTTTTAAAGCTCTATGCTATCCTTTTCAATCCTATTTTTTGGAGTTTGATTCTCTATCTTTTGTAACCCTATCTTTTTTTGAAAAGGGATGCTTTATCTTCTAAAATCTAATACTTTTTTCAAAATCCTTAGCTTAATATAAAACTCTAAAACATCTTTAATAGCAGCTGTTTCCTAAGCTATCCTATTTTTGATTCGCAATCGTTTGTATATAAAAAGCTTATTTTTAAGATATTAAAGCTCCTCAAGAATTCCTTCTTCTAAATTACTTTTGTGTATTAAACTTCCCTCCTTTTTTATAATTACAAAATCGGAATTTAAATATCCGTATAGAAATTTACACTACTCTTCGAGTAAAACAAAAAAGGCATGATTCAAAAACACGCAAAAATTTATTTCTGAATAACATAAAGTATATTATTTGAATTTTGACCGAAGTGTTAAAACGCTTCAATTACAAATTAGAGAAAAATTATCGTACTTAAAATTTCAACAAAAGTTTCTCGCTACAACTATTATATATGATTTAAAAAATAAAAAATTTAGTGCATCTTTATGAAATAAAAATCCAAAAACAATTCGAAAACGAAAATAAAACAAATAAATAACTGAACATAGTTTAGTTTTCGTTTATTTGGATTAAACTTGAAAAGCTTATATGGAAGCTCATAAACATTGATACACAGTTATTTTGACAAATTAAGAATGCAATTCAATATTAAAGTATGGGAAAAGCATAAAATATTTGTAAAATGGGTTAGTATATGCTAATATATTTTGGATAAGAATTATTGGAGGATAACATGAAGAAAGTTATAATCTTTATGATGACAGTTAGTTTGCTTTTACCGATTTTTTCAGCGGCAACGGAAACTTCTCAAAAGGATGGAATTTATGAAGTGGAAGTTGCTCTTTGGCATGCTTATGAAGATAAAACTTCCATGGGAGATCAAGGGTTGGAGAAGAAAGCGGATGTTGTGGTTGAAGACGGGCAAATGAAATTATATTTGAAAATGAAAACTCTAACCGTGGGCGACCTTACCACATCTGTGACTAGATTTTTTTATGCAAATGAAAAATCAAAAAGCTATAAGCTGGCAGATACATATGCTTATGATATCGAAATTCCGAATGAGACTTTAAAAAGGCCGCGGGTATTTGTTATCCCTTTGGAAGAAAAAAATGAATTGTATTCGGTTCTTGTAGATCCGAAAGTTCCGGCGATGGGAGTTGACCCGATAAAAGCAAGATTGAAAGTTGATTGGAATACTTTATCAGAGAAAAAGACGAAGGACGGTCCATACTATATTGCTCAAAACTCAGGGAAGGATAGTCCTGTTCCTAAGCAGCTGTTGCAAAACAATATATTGATTGAAGATCTCGGAGGAATAGCAGGGGATATCAAAATCTCTCCTATGTCTAAAAGTGCATTGGAGAAAATCGGTTTACAAGTAGGAGTTTTGGATCAGGTAAAAGGTTTTGCCATTCATGGAGTTCAACCTGTCGTGGAAGTGCCTTTTGATAAAACGAGCGATATTGATAAAAATGCATTGGCTTTTCCTTTGACGGAGAATGCGACACTTCTTTTCCAAAATGAAGAAAATGTAACTAATGTATTTTATAAAAATGAAGATATTTTTGAAGAAATTGCTTTTGAAAAAACAGAAAAAGGAATTTTGATTCGCGATGCACACTTCGGTATTTTTGCTTTAGTAAGAAAGCCGGATAAGCAGACATCTGTTTCTAAGGAAGAAGAGAAATCCGTTGACGGCTCTATGGGCAATCATGAAAATGACAGTTCTTTGAAAAATTCTTCTTTATCAATTATAAAATCCGAAAAGCCGAAACCGAAAGCCATTGTTAAACCAAAAGAAAACAAATCGGACAATGCACCTTCGGCAAAAAAAACATCAGAAAAAAACAAAGAAGCTGAAAACACAGCGGCAAATATATCTCAAAACTCCGAGGACAACAATCAAAATAATTTATCTTCCGATTCTCATAAAGAAATTCCAACAAGGTTTTTGAATGTAAAAGAGCACAGAGGAATTATTGGAATCATCCTCGTAATTTATTTTTCAATGCTGATAATCGGACTGATACTTTGGAGAAAGTTTTTGCCGTTGCTTATGGAAGAATCGGATCGGAGTAGGTATTTGGCAATTTATTCGTTACAAAAAAACAATGAAGATATTTGTTGAATTCAATAAAGAAAAATGCAGATGAGAGATTACATTATGAAAAAGAAAAGAGAGCGATTGATAGCGAATCCGATGATTTATTTTGTGGTATCGTTGTTTGTATTCTATGGGGCTTTATCTGTGCAATATGGTTTTGCAGATTCCATAGAAATTGCGTCCGTAACCGCCCATTATGCACATCCTGTTACCGGTGTTGTGGAAGATAGCGGCAATGATGTTGCCATCGGACAAGGCATGACGGAATCCGTGTTGGATCCCCAAGCATTAGTTGAGGTGGATTCCGATGGGCAGATATTCGGCTCCTTCCGGTTACACATGATGGACCAAATTGAATCTTATAAGGTAAGCATACAGAAATCGGGTGAAAGTAATTTTCATTTGGTTAGTCCGAAAGAAATGAAAAGGGGAGCGAATACGGTTGATTTCAGAATCCCGATGCCCGCCAAGAACAGCATTATTCGTTTGGAAGCCTATGTGAAGGCGATGGGCAGGCCGGTAATTTTTTATGGCAGGCTGAACGAACTGGTGGAAGGGAATACGGATTTTGTAGTGTCAGTAGATCCTTCAAAAAAAGATGAGAACATCTCTTTAGAGCAAAATCCGGTAATTGCAAAAGAAGAGCAATCGGAAAATCAAAATGCGGTTGATAATCAGGAGACAGAGATTCCGCAAGATGATTCTGTAAATAATGTTGAAAAAGAAAATGAGCAAACAGAAAGCGCTCAAGATAAAGATAAAATAAACATCACTGTGGATGAAAACCATGGATTGTTGATGAAGGGAGACCCAATATTGGAGGGAGAACATGAGAGAGCTCATAATATGGATGGGGAAGATATGAAAAAAGGGGATAGCTCGTACGGCCCGATAACCCTGCTTGCCATCGGTTCGTTGTTTGTCGTCTTGGGCATCTTGTCCGGTCTTGTTTTATTCAGTGGCATTGGTGGTATGATTTATTTTTATATTTTAAGAAGAACCAATGACTATAGGGAGGCAAAATTATATGGCTTCAGTAAGAAGAATTAGTCGTTTGGTAAGCTTGGTTGCTTTGCTGAGTATAGGCGTGGTCATTTTCAGCGGATGCGTTGATCAAAAGAGCGGTGCAAATTCCGTAGATACAATTTCGAAATCAACGGCAAAAGTGGATAATACAAAAGAATGGCCGCAGACCGAAAAAAGAATAGTGGTCACTTCAATGGCTACCGTTTTTTTGATGGAGAAGCTTAAAGTGGATTTGGTCGGAATACCGGCAAGTGATGTGGATGAGATACCGGATGCTTATAAAAACGCAACAAGGGTAGGTTCTGCTATGAACCCGGACATTGAAATAATAAGGTCGCTGGAGCCGAGTTATGTTTTCAGTCCGGTAAGTCTTGTGGCGGATTTAAAACCAAAATATGACCAAGCGAATGTGGAGTACGGATTTATCAATCTGAACAATATCCCCGGAATGTATCAAAGTATTGAAGACTTAGGAAAACTGTTGAATAGAGAAAAAGAGGCATCGGCTTTAATCAAAGAATATGAAGACTATATGAAATCTTTTCAATCCAGAAATCAGGGAAAAGAAAAGAAAAAGGTGTTGATATTGATGGGATTGCCAGGCTCGTATGTGGTTGCCACGGAGCATTCTTATGTAGGAAGCCTTGTGAAATTGGCGGGCGGCATCAATGTGTATTCGGATGAGCAGAGCAGACCTTTTTTGAATGTTAATATTGAAGACATGTTGAAAAGGGAGCCGGATATTATTTTGAGAACGGCTCACGCATTGCCGGATGATGTGATGGAAATGTTCGCAAAGGAATTTAAGGAAAATAACAACTGGAAACATTTTAAAGCTGTGCAGGAAAATAAAGTATTCGATTTGGAGCATAATAAATTCGGTATGAGTGCAAAATTTAATTATCCGGAGGCACTGGAAGATTTGGAGGAATTTCTTTATGAAAAATAGTTCGCTCAATAAACCCAAATCATACATTCAGATTGCAATGGCTTTCCTTATAATTGTTTTGCTGCTGTTAGGATTATTTTTTCTATCCGTCAATTTGGGAAGTTTACCGATTGGCCCGATGCGTATGATACGGGGGCTATTTGTTGAATATGACCCGGATGTTGCCACCATATATGATGTTCGTTTCCCAAGAATTATCATTGCGATGCTTGGAGGAGCTGCGTTGGCGGTATCGGGAACTATGCTTCAGGCGGTGATGAAAAATCCGCTAACCGACCCGGGAATTATAGGGATATCTTCTGCTGCGGCACTTGTCGGAGTGATTATAACCGGTCTGTTTCCCGCTTTGTATTTCAGCATACCGCTCATTTCCGTTATCGGAGGTTTGGTAGCGTATCTATTGATTTACTCATTGGCTTGGGATGGAGGTGTCATTCCAACCCGTTTGATACTTGTAGGCGTCGCGTTGAATATGACTTTTATGGGAATTGCACAAGGTCTGGCAGCGATGAGCGGAGCAGGGGCAAGCGTCACCCAATCCATCGTTCAAGGGAATATTGTTCAAAAGAGTTGGACGGATGTGTGGCTTTTACTCGTCTATGTAGGAATAGGACTGTTTATTTCTTTGTTCACGGCAAGAACTTGTAATTTGTTGAGTTTAGATGACCAAACGGCTCGAGGGCTGGGGGTCAATGTGAATAGAGATCGATTTTTAGTAGCGCTCATTGCAATCATATTAGCCTCGGTTACAACATCGATTGTAGGAATCATAGGTTTTCTAGGACTTCTTGTTCCGCATATCGGTCGGTTGATCGTAGGATCCAATCACAAAGTGTTGATTCCTTTTTCCGCCTTCTTCGGAGCGTGGATACTTTTGCTCAGCGATACGATGGGAAGAACAATAGCTTATCCTTATGAGATACCGGCTGCTGTAATTATGGCGATGGTAGGCGGACCGTTTTTTATCCTCTTGTTGAAGATAGGAGGTAAAAGTTATGGAAATTAGACATCTGAATTTCAGTTATGGGAAAAAACAGATTTTAAACAACTTAAGTCTGTCTTTTGAAAAAGGAAAAATTACTACATTATTAGGTGCGAATGGTAGCGGAAAAACCACTTTATTCAAATTATGTACTCGAAATTTGAGACCTCAAAGAGGATTGATTATGTTGGATGAAGAAAATATTTTTCATCTCAAGAGAAGGGATTTCGCGAAAAAAATAGCCATTGTGCATCAGCAAAACAGGGTTACCGGAAATATTATGGTTCGAGAATTGGTCAGTTATGGTCGAACGCCGCATATTAAAATGATGCAGCAAGCGACAAAAGAAGATGATGAAGCGATTGAATGGAGTCTGGAGGTTACGAATTTAAAAGAGATTGCTTCGGAGCCGGTAGTTTCCTTGTCCGGGGGACAAAGACAGCGTGTTTGGATTGCGATGGCTTTAGCTCAAAAAAGCGAGATGATTTTTTTGGATGAGCCGACAACCTATCTTGATGTTCGATATCAAGTGGAATTGTTGGAACTGATAAAATCGCTGAATCGGGATTTCGGATTGAGCATCGTGATGGTATTGCATGATATCAATCAAGCCTTACAATATTCCGATTATCTTGTCGGATTAAAAAATGGAGAGCTGCTCTTCTATGGAAAACCGGAAGAGGTAATCAATGAAGAAAATATTTCGTCGCTCTATCAAATACCTTTACGCACAACGATGTTTGAAGGCAAACCTTATGTTGTGATATAGGGTGTGACAGAGCTTCTGAAATTCTGTATCAAGATTATTAAATAGGGTATCACAGCATCAGCTGATACTATAAATAAAAATTTTTTGAGGAGGTAAACGTGGGTAATTTTATCAAAAAGTGTACATCAATGTTGCTTTTGGTGTCGATTTTATGCACGACCGTGTTCCCAAGCTCTTTTGCGAGTTATGCAGATGAGGCTATAGGGGTTCAAGGCTCAAATATCGACCCAATTCGTACGGATGTACCGTCGGATGCTCAGAATGTGAGCGATAACTCGGTGGAAAGAACCGAAGAAATCGCAGGGGCTGTTCTTAAAATAGTCGCTTTAGATACTCAGGCATCACAACTAGGGGATGAGGAAAAAATAGGAGATCGATTTAGGATCAAAGATATTGTTCTAGACGAGCTAGGAGAACCAATCCCGGGAGTAGATGCGACAAAAGAGAGTATCATTATGAGATTGTCTTATGATGGGGAGTTAAGTCTTGACAGCATCGTCAAAACTAAGATAACTCAAGTTTTAATTGATGAGGTTAGTTACGAACTTGAAGAAGAAGGTAACGGCTACAAAAACTTTTTCTTATTTGAAGGGAAAAAACTTGGTATCGCTGCAGCATATCCTGAAGGAGAAAGAGCAGTTAATGATTTTAAAAAGCGCGAATATCATAGAGTAGAAATTATTTTTGATGATGGATCCACTTCAGAATATCAAGACTCTGATTATAAACCACGAGATTTTAATACAGATCCGGCACCGCCTCCGGCAACAAAGAAGCCGAAGCCACCGGTTCAATTAGAAAGAACTGTAAAAGGTTATTTGGCAAACAAAACAGATAAAAAGAAAAAATCTATGGCACATGATGCCTTAGTTTCTGAAATTCATACTAGAGCGTCCAAATCAGGGTCACCGGGGATGGACTTTGTGGATATTCTTGTTAAGTTTAATGAAATTTCAAAAGGGAATATAAAAGGGAAAATAACGAGTGTTTCTTATAAAGCAATGAATGAGATGAAAGAAGCGAAGCTTGTTGCTGATAAGGAAGGCACTTTTGCTGTTCTATATCCGGCTTTTGCATTGCCGCCTGTCAATTCATCAGAAGACACTGAAATTGAGCTTGAATTTACGATTGACTTAGGACAGGGACAATCGATGAAACAATCGGCAATTCTGATTCTTGACTGGAATAACGACTTCCAATTTGAAGACGAAGGCACTCAGCCGCCATCACCAAAGCCAAAAGATGGAATCGGAAATACCTACAGTATTAAGAAGATTGAACTTGGTGATTCTAACACATTAAACATCACTCTTAATAAAAATATTGTTCGTGCGGATTACGATAAAATTGAGTATTTTAAAGTAAATGGAAAAACTTTTACTCAGAAAGATACTCCTTTTATGACTTCAATGTTGAATGAGGATCAGCTTTCGAACGGATTTAAAGCAGTTGTGGATCAAGTAAATAAGAGAAACTTGGATGAACTTGAGCTTGAAATTTGGTTTACTGATGGTTCGGTATTAAAAAACAAAGCAAAAGGACCTGCACAGCCTCCGCAAGAAGAGGACAAAGAGCGAGAAGTTAAAGGTTATATGCTTGAGACTGGAAAAACGAAGGTTTCTCCTGCAAACAAAGCAATCCGAGATATAAAAGTAAAACCTGTAAAATCCACAGAGACACAAGGCAAAAAGTTTTATGAGGTAATCATCCGATTGGCTCAAGCTCCGATTGGTGATGATAAAACTGCAAAAATCAAAGAATTGTCCTATAATCAAGATAAAAATACTAAGTTATCTGCAGAAACAGTGAAAGATTATATGTATGATTCTTATAAAATGTTGATTCCGGCAGAGCAAATCCAACCTAAAAACAGTACAAAGGATACTGAGATTAGGGTTCAATATCAATTAGATACTGACCAATCAGGTTTTAATAAGCCTTTTGATGCGATTTTGCTACTTGACTGGAACGATGATTTTGACGAGCCTGGAAATTTTGCAAAAAAATTCGAGATAAAGAATGTAGAACTCAAAGAAAATCCAAAAGAGATTAGAGTCACTTTAAACAAAGAGCTTTTAAATTCTAAGCTAAGCCTAGTAAAGCATGTAAAAGTGAATGACGATTCTTTTGCTTTGAAAACATCGGACTTGGCTCAGGCTCAAGATAATAAAGTGCTCATTATCAAAAAGCAGGAAGTTATCAGTAAAGCACAAGAAAAAGTTTCAACAGGATGGACTTTCAAAATTGTTTTTGAAGATAAATCTGAGTTGGAGTATTATGTAAAGAAAAAATCAACACCGACTCCGCCACCTGCACCACCTGCACAGCCTGGAGATGAGATTGCGAAGAAGTATAAAATAAAGGAAGTACTAAAGGATCAAGGATGGCAGAAAAATCAGCTTCACATTGAATTTGACAAACAAATGGATCCAAAAGATGCTCAAAAAATAAACAAAGTCACAGTCAATGGCACTGTATTTGAGGAAGCATCAAAAATTTTCTTCAGAAACTTTGATGGAAGACTTGAGACAGCGAATGCTGAAGTTTTAAAAGCGGCAAGAAGTAAAGAGCCAATCATTGTTATCATTGAATTTAATGACGGCTCGGTTTTGAGTAATGGAGCGGTAACACCACCGCCGGCAAATCCGGGACAAGGTATTGCGGGAAAACACGAGATTATTTCTGTAGGATTTGGAACAGGATATTCTGCGAATGATCTTCAAATTACCTTCAAAGGAATAACCGGAATCAATGATTCGGTAGCGCTTCATAAACAGATGAAGACGATCGAAATCAACGGTTCTTCATTCGCAGCATCCGTATTTAAAGGTAGTTATGATGGTTATATAACAACTTCGGATGAGGATGTTGCAAAAGCTGCTAGAAGTAAAGATAAAATTACAGTAAAAATCACTTTCACAGATGATTCCGTACTGACTAATGATGGAAGCTCCACACCGCCACCTCCACCACAGCAGCCGAATCCGCCACAAGATGGAGTGGCCAAAGGTCATGTCATTGAGTCGATGAAGGTGGACAAGGAAGATAAGGAATTCTGGATTTTCTTTGAAAAAGAGGTTCCATATTTCTGGAACAACAGAATTGTAAAAATCCAATTGGATGGACAAGATTTTGAGGTTAAACCGGAAGATCTTACAATGAGATCATCATCCATCCTGATCAAAAGAAAAGACATTTTGGATAAGGTATACGCGGTACAAGATATCAATAAGATGGGAATTATCATCAGTTTTAATGATGGCTCTCAGATTAAAAAGAATGTAGTAGATGTACCGAAAGTACCGGACATTAAAATCGGAGATAAGCTTGAGAATGGAACATATACATTGACATACCAAGCTTATAAGGAAGGTAGTACAACGGATATCTCAACTTTTGGCGGATTCTTTGACATTCGTGCGAAATTAGTAGTATCCGGAGGCAAAAGAACAATCACATTGTTGAACCATACAGCCGCTGACCTAATGCTTGATTTCGCGGTTAAGACAGGAAACAATTTCAAAAGTGTTCAGCCGACAAATATCACTCATGGATTTAAGGGTGAAAAATCTTCTGCAGAATATACTTTCGACATAGAAGAATTGACAGGAAGACATGTTGTGGCAATCCTTGGAAGTGGCCCGATGGGTGGAAACCAAGGAGAGGTTGGACAATTTGACAATCCGAACTATAAAAAAGCGGACATCGTATTTAACGAAGAAGTGATTAAAGGCTGGACGGATTTCAAATTTCCGGAAGACATTAAGAAAAACGCAGAGGAAAGCCATAAGAGATTGATCGAGGGATTGATCAAAAACAATGTCGATACAGACAAAGACGGAAAAATCAGCGAACAAGAGTTAAATAATGCAACAGGAATTAAAACTTTGGTTGCGGGAGAAATGCGTTCCAATGTTATCGATCTTGAGGGCATTAAGATTGATGATATCAGTTTGTTGAAACATCTTGGACCGAAGGTAAAGGTATTGAACATCAATGGATGTAAGATCAAAAGTCTTCCACAAGATGTGTTCCAAAACGCAACCGGATTGCAAGCAATCTACCTTGGAGGAAACGAAATCCAAGAAATTAAACCTGGAACATTCGATAAATTGGTAAATCTGGATTATATCGACTTTGACGGTAATAGACTGGGAGCATTGCCTGAAGGAATCTTTGATAAGAATGTTGAGCTTGAAAGTGTATCTTTCATGAACTCAGGTGTCACATCCGTACCGGCAGGAATGCTAAAAAATCTATCTGCATTAAAATATCTTTATTTACAAGAAAACAGCATAAAAGAAATTCCGGATGGATTCTTTGCTGGAAGTGAAAGATTGCTAGAAGTTCATCTACACTATAATAAGCTCAAAAGCTTACCTTCAAGTCTAGGCAGTGTGAAAAAATTGAAATTGATCACCGCTCAACACAACGAGATCAAGAGAATTCCTGACAGTTTCAGCCAATTAAAACGATTGGAAACTCTTGACCTTGAAAGTAACCAACTTGAATATATTCCAACTGCTCTATATACTAATATGATTAGGTTGGCGTCAATCACTCAAGTTCGATTAGACCTTTCGATGAATAATCTACGAGAGCTTCCTATCGATGAGATGATAGCAGCTTTAGAGAGTGGCGGAAATATGCTTACTAAGTTTGAAGTCAACAAAAACTATCTAAAACCGGTCGTAACTAAAGATGAAGAAAGTAAAATGAGACGACTTGGTATTGACTTTGAAAGAAGCAAAGAGAGTTACTATCCACAAAAAGGAAGTATCGAAAGCAGTTTGATGATTTCTAATGGTACGATTCAGCTCTCACAAGAATTTGATATTTTGGAGCTCTACTATTGGGATCAAGGAGACAGCTCATATTATGGCGGAAAAGAAGAATTTAAGTCAAAAGAAGAGTTCCTGAAATATCTACTTGGCGAGGGTAGAGACTACCATAAAGTGGATAGAGGACTTGACAGAGATGTCGCTATTCAAACGATATTAAACAAAAAAGGCGTTAAATGGGAAGTTGAAACGATCATTATGAAGAATGGTCACGAGCTTTCAAGAACAACTTCCAAAAATAATGCTAAAGAAGGATTGAAGCAAACTTTCCAAGATGCTTCGATGAAGACCGGAGACAAGTACACTTTAACAAAGAGATTGAATGTCAAAGGTGTATTCGGTTGGGCTTTGGCATTAGAAAATACAGTTGAAGGAACAGCAACCGGAAATGCACAACCGCCGAATACGAATGAAAAAACAGTTAAGGTACAAGTTCACAAGTTCGGTACGTCTGAGGCGTCGGTTGCGAACCAAGCAATCAATCCGAATGCAAAGATTGTAAACAAAAACGGAAAATTTGAATATACGGTTGAATTCAAGCCGCTTAAAGTAGTAAGCGCTGAAGGCAATATTATCAAGTTCAGCGTGGATATTAACGGTGAATTAAAAGAGATAACGGAAACACCGGCAACGACTTCAGGATATACAAAGGCATACACATTCACTCTAGACAAAGAATCTAAAAAAGTAGATGTTGTCTTTGAAGCAGATGTGATGAATCAGTTTAACGGAAACAAACCTAATCCACAAAAAGCACATCTGGTATTCGGGGACGAAAACACACAACCGCAGCCGAAAAAAGATCGAATGATCAAAGCGTATATCTTAAAAGAAAATGAAGATAAGCCATCAATGGCGAACAAAGCGCTTGTACACGATGTAGAGCTCAAAGCGATTGGCAATGAATATGAAGTGAAACTTCAATTCAATGATATGACAATGGGCTCGATTACAGCAGGGGTAGATTCTCTTAGTGTAACATTGGACGCAAATAAAATTGAAGCAACAAAAGTTGCAAAAGGAGTCTTTACTTTCAAAATGCCGGCATCAATGGTAAAAGGTGAGAATGTAAGCGAAGACACAAAATTGCCAATAGAATTTACTGCAAAAGGAAACGGTTTTGACAAACAATACAAAGCCACTCTTCTTTTAGACTGGAACAAGGATTATAAGTTGCCAAACGAAGAGATGCCTTTGGATGGAAGAAAGATACCGGCTCAAATCTTAACTGCAGACGGAAAGAAAGTTTCAATGGCAGGTAAAGCGCTTGAGGGCATCACTGTTAAGCCGAGCGATAAAACTTCCGGACCATTCAAACTTGTAACAATGACATTTAAGTTTAAAGAGCTTCAAATGAAGAAAACAAACGCTACAATCAATGCGCTTTCAAGTGCTACGGCTAAAGCGGGAGTAAAAACACTTGAAGTTAAGGTAAGAGACAAATGGATGCAGGCAACCCCTGTAGATGGGCAAAACGGCACATTTACATTGGAGATGTTTGAAAATGTGATCCAAGACGAACAATCTCTTGAGGATACGAAATTCGCGATTAGAATAACAACAGATGTTCAGATTCCGGGTCATACCGAGCCGCAAGAAGCAATGCTTGTTCTGGATTGGAATGGAGATCTTAAAGTTGATGATCAAGACAATGTCATCACACCGCCAGCTCCACCAGTACCGCCAACACCGCCGCCGGGAGGAGGATCCGGAGGCTCAGGCTCATCTCAAGAAACGATGACGGTTTCCGTATGGATGAAGAAAAAATCTGACGGTACGGTATCAATGGGTAACAGAGCATTGAATCCCTATGCAAAAGTTGTTCGCGATGGCTCGAGATACACTTATACAATCACTTTGAATCCAATCCAGATTGAATTCGGTGGTCAGAAGTTTGAGGGAGAGGTATCCAATATTCAGCTAATTGATCCTCCGGCAGGGCTAAGCTATCAATCTGTTGGAAATAGTAAAGAATATAGTTTTGAGCTCAATGAGAGAGTGCCACAAGTTCTTGTTTCATTCGAAGTAGACGGAGCGGCCTTTATGGGAACTCAAGAAGCATATATCGTATTTGATTGGAACGGAAACAACTCTGCGCCAAATGGAGGACAACCTGGTGCTCCGGGTGGTGGAGGCGGAGGAATCAATATTCCTGAGAATCTCGTACCTTTAGCAGGGCCATCACAATCGGAAAAAGATATAGAAGCAAAAGCTATTCGAATCATCAACAATAAAGATACAGAAAAGTTTAAGAGATATTACAAGCCTGAAACAATCAAAGCGATTATGAAGGCATTGGAATCATATCAAAACAAAGAAAAAGATTCTCTACAAAAACTGGAAGCTGCTCTTGAAGTAGCTAGACTTGAGAGAATCACAAGCATCTTGAGCGTAGGCTATATGAGCGGATATCCAAATCGTCAATTTAGACCGGACAACAAGATTACCAGAGCAGAAGTTTCGGCAATGTTCATGGAGTTGATTGAGGATGAGGCCAAAGAAAAAGTTGCTTTCAAAGATGTAAAAGATGGATTGTGGTATTCTGAAGCAGCTAATAAGATGGTATCTCTAGGATATATTCGAATGAACGGAGAAGGAATGTTTGCTCCGGACAAGGCAATCACTCGTGCAGAATATGCATATATTCTTGCAAAACTTAAGAAATTACCGACATCTGACAAGAAGATTAAAGATGTACCGGAGGACCATTGGGCAGCTGATGCGATTGCATCTTGTATCGAAGCCGGAATCATTGCCGGATATAACGATGGAACATTCAGACCGGATCGAGAGATTACTCGTGCGGAAGCAGTTGCTATGATGAGTCGTGCATTCGATATCACATCCAATGTGAAAGGTAAGAAAGCATACAACGATGTAAGCAAAAAACATTGGGCATACGATGTGATTATGACAGCAAGTAAAAACTAACAAGAGCGTAGGTGGCAGTTTTCTGCCGCCTACCCTACAAAAATATAGGAGGATTTTGATGAAACGCAAAATAACATCAGCGATTTTATCAGCAATTTTATTATTTTCTTCTTTCGCGCCATACAGCTATGCCGACCTTTCAAAGGAGATTCCTACAGATTCGGTCGAAACCGTATCATTGAGCATAAACGATGATATAACAGCTGTAAGTGCAAAAACGAGAAAAAACCCGGGGTTGCTTGACTTATTGAGACAGGCCAGAACGAAATATAAAGATAACGATGAAATTACATTTATTGCTGAAATCAGCGATAAAATGATGGCGGAAAAATATTCGATGAATGTACCTGCCATTTCGAAGGTGCGCACAGAGGATGGACTATCCGCTCAGTTGGAATATGCAAAAAAAGCGCAGGAACATTTGATCAAAGCAATTGATGAACTCGGCGTACGATATACAATAACGGAGACTTATGATGTAGCATTGAATGCTTTGGCAATCCATACGACTTTCGGCGATGCGAAAAAGATTGCAGAGCTCCCTGAGATCTTAACGGTCGAAGTAAACCGTGTAATTCCCGCACCTCCGGATTTACAAGCAAGAAGCGGTTTCGGTTTGCGCGATGCATCAAGTAACAATATGATCAATGTACCGAGCGTTGGAAACAAATTCAACGGAAAAGGACAGTTGATTGCGGTTATCGATTCAGGAGGAGATCCGACTCATGATATTTTCACAAAGCCCGGAATATCTCCGGATGGTAGAAAAATCATGAACTCCGCTGCAACCGAAGAATTAATCCAACAACATGGTCTATCCAAAGGAAAATATTTTAATGATAAAATTCCTTTTGGATATAACTATGCGGATAAAAACCTGAATATCACAGAAGCAGGGAAAAGATCTCATGGTATGCATGTTGCAGGAATCATTGCAGCAAATACAAAGCGACTTCAAGGGGTTGCTCCTGAAGCACAAATTGCAGTAATGCGTGTATTTAGTGCGAATATGCTTTTTGGGGGAACGACGCCGGAGATCTATAACAAAGCGATTGACGATGCTGTAAAACTTGGTGCTGACAGTATCAATATGAGTTTGGGAGCAACCGGAACTACTGATGGCAGAATGGAAAAAACGACTCTTGATTCCTTAAGAAGAGCACAGGATGCCGGAGTGGTTGTTGCAATCGCAATCGGTAATGACGGATTTATGGGCTTTGGAGCACTGGATGGTCCGGGAGCGAACAATCCGGATTTCGGTTTGACAAACTCTCCGGCAGTGGCGGATACTTCTTTGGCAGTAGCGTCTGTTGACAACGCGGAAATAAAGCAAAGAGGAATCAGAGTAAGCGACGGAACGGACAATGGCAAATTGCTACTCTATATGCCTACCGATGACAAAGCTTTCCCGGATCATTTTCTTCAAGTAGTAGATGCCGGACATGGATACGAAGATGAATTGGAAATGGTGGCTGCAAAAGTTAAAGGAAAAGTAGCGCTTATTCGACGCGGAGATGTAGAAGGTAAAAAGAAAGATCTCAGCTTTGCTGAAAAAATTAAAAACGCAGAGAAACATGGTGCGAAAGCAGTTATTGTGTATAATAATGTCGATGAATTCGGCCTAACTCACATGGCAGGTGTTGAGGATGTCAGCATTCCTTCTTGCTTCATCAGTAAAGAAGATGGAGAATATTTGAAGAAAAATCCTCATTTTACAATCAAATTTGAGACAGAGGAAAAAGCACAGGCCAATCCAACAGGATATAGAGTATCAAACTTCTCTAGCTGGGGAATTTCTCCGGAGGGAAATCTCAAGCCGGATATCTCTGCTCCAGGTGGACAGATTGATTCAAGTGTCAACCAAAATTCTTATGATAAAATGAGCGGAACCTCTATGGCAACACCTCATGTTGCGGGAGGTATCGCAATCGCTAAACAATATGTAGAAAGTAAATTCCCAAATGTTACCGGGGAAGAAAAACATCGATTGGTAAAAAATCTATTGATGAGTACAGCGACACCATTCTTTGATACCAAGACAAAAGCTTATGGTTCTCCGCGAGGCCAAGGAGCTGGGCTTTTAAATCTTGCAGGTGTAATCAGCTCGTCAGTAGTAATCGAAGGAACAAATAATATTTCAAGCATCAATCTGCGTAATATCAAAGGAGATAAGGTAACAATTCAAGGGAATCTACGCAACTACTCATCCGATGAGAAAACCTTTGAATACTATGCAGTGCTTAACACGGATACCGTTGAAAACGGAAAGATTATGCTTAAGCCAAGAAAGCTTGATGAATCTCAAAAAAGAACAATCACCGTCAATGGAAACAGTATACAACCATTTACTGTGGAGTTTATCTTAAATAAAGAAAAAATGGCAGAGCTTGCGAAAGAAATGCCAAACGGTTTCTTCTTGGAAGGTTTTGTATTCTTTGTACCAACAACATCCGGGGATGCAACAATCAGTGTACCTTTCGTTGGACTAAAAGGAGAATGGGAAAAACTTCCGGTAATTGATCCGAGTATCTATCATCATTTAGAAAAAGGAACAAGACCATATTATTTTGAAAGAACGGATGTGGTACCAAATGCCTTTACTCATATTGCATCAAGAGAATCAGGACAAGAGATTGTTCTTGGAGAGGATGCGACGAGCACATTTGCGGAGCCTAAATTTGCGACAAATGATATCGCCTTTTCGCCAAATGGTGACGGAAGAGCAGATACAGCGGGCTTTGTTGGAACTTTCTTACGAAACTACAAAGATTTTGAGTTGAATGTGTATGCCGGTATCGGTCAGTCGAAAGGGGATCCAATCTTCACTGTGGCAAAACCGGACGATTATGGAATTAAGAATTTTGTAATCCTTGGACCTTTCGGTGGTCCAAATTTGGCTTCGACTAAGGCACATTGGAAATGGGATGGAACAAACTTTGCGGGACAACCAATGCCGGAAGGAAAATATACCTTTGAAGTAAAGGTAAAACCGGACGGAAATAATAATGCGCAAGCGCAAGTGATGGAATTCCCGATTACGATTGATAATACTTTCCCTCGTATCGCGAAGAGTAATTATGACCAAGCGAATGGGGAGTATAAGCTTGAAGTGATTGAAGAAGGTTCCGGAATTAGAAGTCAAGAAATATTGATTGGAAAAGATAGCTACAAAGCAAATGAACAAGGAGTATTTAAGCTTCCTCCGGGAACAGATGCCTCTACAGCTGTGCTGAAGATTCAAGACCATGCAAGAAATACGATTCAGCTACCGCTTGATAAATCAATTAAGACAGGTAATGAGCGAATGATCATTATATCACCAAAGATATCTTCAGGCTCTGTACCAATGGATAAATTTGAATGGCAGGTGGAAGACACTCAAGGTCAAATTGTAGATCCTTATAATCTAAAAGTTGGACAATATACACTTGTTATTACTAAAGTAAGCGAAGAGTTTGAAGTGGTAGAGGATAGAGTACCATTTGAGATTACAGATAAAGACTTTAGCAAAGTGGTAGAAGTTTCTTTTAACTATAAAAACCGAACAGAAATAACTATAGGTATTACCAAACCGGCAAAAAGCTCTTTGAAAGTTGTTTTAATTGATAAGAATACCGGCAAAGAGTATTATGCAGTATCCAAAAATGGCAAAAAGAATCAATACGCTGCTTTTGTACCGCCGGGAGAATACAAAGTTACTGCAAGAGATTTTGACACAGCGATGTATATCGCCGTAGTGACGAATGCAGACTTAATTGTAAACAAAACAGGATTGCAGGCAAATTATCCGCTTGTAGAATTAATCGAAAAAGAGCATCAAGATATAACGGTGAATCTTGTGAGAAATGGATATCAAGGAAAAGCGACTGTATTATTCCGCGGAAAAGATATCTACAATACAATTTTCAAAGTTGAATTTGAGACAAATGAAACTACCAAGAAAGTAGCCTTACTGCGTGAGTTACCATTTAAGATTTATGCAAAGGATATTGAAGGCTATGGTATTAAAGATCAAGAGTATACCGTTCATGGAAGATATACTGTGGATGTGTCATTGATCAAGGGAGCGCCATTGATTCCGATACCGGTTGATAAGAGCGATTTGCTGATATTGATCAATCAAGTGAAGGATTTCCAAGAGAAAGATTATGATACTGACGGTTGGGAAGTATTTGAAAAAACCTTGGATAAAGCAGAAAAGTTATATAATGACGGTTCTGCATCTCAAGAAGATATTAATGCAATGATCCAAGAATTAAAGGATGCCATTGATAAATTGTCTCTACTCATGGGCGAAGGAAACAAGGCACTTCTAAAGGCGAAGATTGATGAAGCAAAAGCGATTCTTGACAGCTTGGGAGATGCTTATGAAGAGAAGAGTGTCGAGTTCTTGACACTTGCGATTCAAGGTGCAGAGTTGACTTATGCATCCAAAGATCCTAAGCATAATACGGAGAAGCATATTAATGATACAATCAAAATGCTTGAACGTGCAATAGAGAATCTGAAACGAAAAGATGGAAAAATAGATACTTCTCAGTTAAAAACATTAGTCAAAGAAGCGGAAGAACTTCTTAAGCATAAAGATTTGTACAAAGCGGATACTGTTTCAGAACTGGAAACAGCTATCAAGGATGCAAAAGATGTTCTAAAGCAATCCGATTTACAGCAGGAAGATGTCCGAAGTGCAGTCACCGGTCTTAGACTGGCGCTTGCAGGTTTAGAATCAAAAGCGAACAGAAGCGACTTGAAAAAAGAAATTGATGAATCTGAGCTGATTGATTTAACAAAATATGAGCTTGAGGGTAAGAGCGAATTCCGCAAGGCGCTTAAAGAAGCAAAACACATTTACTACAGCAAGCGTGCCCTTCAAGAAGAGGTTAATCATGCTGCAAAAGTTTTGAAAGAAAAACGAGAAGCATTGACCCTTAAAAAAGATGGAAATTCGTCAGAGGGTAACAAAGAAGTATCGTTCAAAAATAACTCCATGAACTCTTTCGTCAAAGGTGCTGCGAAAGTTACTAAGACAAACAGCGGTTATAAATATACAATCACAACAAAGACCGTGAAATTGCCACTTAACGGGGAAGAGTTTGAAGGTAAAATTACTAAAATGAAGGTAAATGGTACTGTAATCAACGCAAAAGTTGTAAAAGGAATGAATGAATTTACCTTTGAATTACCAAATGAAGTAACAGAAATTAAAGTTGAACTTACCGTTGACCTATTGGAAGAGCTTGGAGCGAAACCATTGGTTGAAACCCTGGTGTTCAGGTAAGAAAACGATGGAATGTTAAGACCAAAGGGAAGGAGATTATTCTCTGTCCCTTGGTTTTGATGTTATAATGGTAATAGATTTTTATTAAGAATGGTGATTTTGAATTGAGAGATATTTAAAATGGAGACAATTCAAAATCATATTTGTGTAACAGAAAGGAAGAATATGAAAAAGAGATTAGTAAGCTTACTTTGTGCTGGACTTTTAGCACTTACTGCAATCCCGGCTTTTGCTGATGGAGAAAAAGAGTATACGGTGCCTGTAAAGATGGTTCAAGCACATGAGAAGAACAAACCGTCGATGGCGAACAAGGGACTTAAGCCGGAAGCAAAAGTTGTTGTGGATGACAAAGAGAGTGAATTCACAATCTATCTTCAGCCGATTGAGATCGGATCAGCAAAAGAAAATATCAATAAGATGTTCATAATCGAGGGAGATAAGAAAGTTGAAGCAAGCAAATCCTCCAACGATATGATGCCATATGATACGAAAGTTGAGTTTAAAGTGAATGCAGTAAAACCTAATGAGGTGATGATTGCGGTTTGGGTAGATGCAATGGACAAACTTCAAGGTGGAAAAGAGGGTGCCGGCGAGCAAAAAGCGATTCTAGTATTTGATTGGGCGAATGCGAAAGAAGTAAAAGTTGAAAAACCTGTAATGGATGACAAGAAAGACGACAAAATGATGGAAAAGCCTATGGTAAAGAGCGGAATCGAAGTTTATGTATCCGGAGAAATGGTAAAATTTGATTCACAACCTGTATCAAAGAATGGGAGAGTATTGGTTCCTCTTCGCGCTATTTTTGAGGCATTAAAAGCAGAAGTGAAGTGGGATGCAAAAACGCAAACAGTAACTGCTATGAAAGATGGAAAAACCGTCACTCTTGTGATGAACAAAGCTGAAGCGAAAGTAATGGATGGAACAAATACATCTACTATTAAATTGGAAGTTCCTGCAAGTATGCAAAATGGAAGAACCTATGTTCCACTTCGTTTTATAGGAGAAGCTTTTGGAAACAAGGTGGACTTTGAAAAACAAGCAAATGGAAGTTTGATTACAATTAACTAATATGAAAAATCGGATGGAGAAATCTGTCCGATTTTTTTGACCCAAGAACTTAAGATTAAAGGGTGTTGGAGTTTTTGTTAATGTTGTAAAAAATAAATCAAAACAAATTGTAGTTTTTTTAAAAAGAAAAAACAAAAACTCTTTTGTGAAAACCTTTTTTATTATATAATAAAGTATACAAGTATTTATACAAGTATTTCAATTAGGAGGTTTGCATGAAAGAAAAGTCAGTAAAAAAGAAGAAAGGTATCTTTAACGGATTTCTCAACTTTGTAGAAAGAGTTGGAAACAAATTGCCGCATCCGGCAACCATTTTTGTTATATTATCGGTAGCGGTAATTATCATTTCAGAGTTTGCAGCGAGAGCTGGATTGAGCGCAACTTATTATGATGCGAAAGAGAAAACGGATGTTTCCGTACAAGCTATTTCTTTGTTAAATGGAGCAGGTCTTCGCTATATGTTTGACAGCGCGACAAAAAACTTTACAGGTTTTGCACCATTGGGAACAGTTCTTGTAGCGATGCTGGGGGTTGGTGTTGCTGAAGAAACAGGTTTGATCGGTTCTACGCTTAAAAAGGTGGTTCTCAGTACACCGAAGAAGTTTATAACAGCAGTTGTGGTATTTATGGGGATTATGTCTAATGTTGCATCAGATGCCGGTTATGTTGTTTTGATTCCACTTGGAGCTATTGTGTTTTTGAGCTTTAATCGACATCCTTTAGCTGGACTTACAGCTGCATTTGCAGGAGTGTCAGCGGGCTTTTCCGCAAACTTATTAGTGGGAACGATTGACCCGATGCTAGCCGGAATTACAAATGAAGCAATAAAAATCGGAGGCTCTGATTTGATTATTGCTCCGACTGCAAACTACTATTTTATGTTTGTTTCAACTTTCTTATTAACAATTGTGGGAACTTTAGTAACTGAAAAAATTGTTGAGCCGAGATTGGGGACATATACCGGACCGTACAAGGTTGATACGATGCAAATCACGCCTGAAGAGAGAAAAGGACTACGAATGGCGGGGATTGCGCTACTGTTGTTTGTTGTTGTTTTTGCATTCCTGACAGTACCTCAAAATGGTTTGCTTCGAACAGCAGTCGAAACTGAAAAAGGAATTAAAATGGATCTTAATCCATTTATCCACAATGGACTCGTGCCGACAATCGCTTTGTTTTTCTTAATTCCGGGTGTGGTTTATGGAATCGTAACTAAAAATATTAAAAATGATAAAGATATTATTAAGGGAATGAGCAAATCAATGGCATCTATGGGCGGCTACTTGGTTCTTGCATTTATGGCTGCTCAATTTGTAAACTACTTTAACTATACAAAATTAGGAATTTTGCTTGCTTTAGGTGGAGCGAATCTATTGAAGAGCATAGGTTTCCAGGGTTTACCTTTGATTGTTTCATTTGTTATTGTTTCCGCTTTTATCAACTTGTTTATCGGTTCTGCTTCTGCAAAATGGGCGATTATGGCGCCGATATTTGTTCCGATGTTGATGTTGCTTGGGATATCCCCGGATTTTACACAGCTTGCATATCGAATTGGTGACTCAACAACAAATATTATTTCGCCACTAATGACTTATTTCGCGGTAATTGTTACTTTTGCCCAAAGATATGATGAGGATACAGGCATCGGAACGCTCATTTCGTCCATGTTACCATACTCTATTTCATTCTTAGTTTCATGGACTCTTTTAATGATAATATGGCATTACCTCGGATTACCAATCGGTTATTAATGAAAATCTCATATAAAAATTTTTAATTTCGAATAAAGTATTGTTATAAAGTTTGAACAGAGCACAAAGTTTAAACTGAATAAAATAGGCTCTATCCGTTTTTTATCGGAATAGAGCCTATTTTAGTTTGAAGACAAATTTGTTTTACCAAAATAATTGAATAAATAAGATCCGAGAATAATTAAAGTGCCACCAATCCATGTTGAATGGGTCGGTATTTCTCCAAAAAACAAAAAACCGAGAATGCCCGTCATCAAAGGCATAAAAAACATATAGTTGCTCACCTGAGCGGTTTTTTGAGCTTTTTCAAAGGCTTTTGACCAAGCAATATATGCAATGGAGCTTGCAAATATTCCTAAGAGTAAAATACTTGAAATATGATTCGTTGATGCTGTTTTCAGTTCGGCAAATGACTGTTTTGCAGAGACAGATAACAAAATCGTGCCTGCAAAGATGCTGAATGTTGTCGTTTGTAAAGCGGAATAACTTTTCGTTAATTTTCTTTGAGTCAGGTTATAGATGCTAAGTGATAAAGCTGCAGCGAACAACCACAGAATCCCTATGTTTACACTAAAGATTGCGCCGTGAGCGGTGATGACTATAATTCCTATAAATTCTATTGCAATCGCAAGCCATTGCCGTAATGAGATTTTCTCTTTCAATAAAATGACCGAAAAGAGTACGGTAAATACGGGAGCGCTTGCAAGGATTACACCGCTTGTTGCAACCGTTGTTGTTTTGGCGCCTATATTATAAAAAATCATATATAGGAAAAATCCGGTTGCCCCCGACAATATGAACCAAGGAAAGTCTTTCTTTTTCGGTAAAGGCATTCTGTATAGGAATAAGACTGCAATCAAAGATACAGATGCGGATAAATATCGTAAGAAGCCCAGAGGAAATACTGAAAAATGTTCCAGTGCCACTCGTATCCAAATATGAGAAAGAGCCCACATAATGATGGTGATTAAGGCATATATATGATAATTGTTTTTAATGTTCATGATTTTTCTCCAAAGCGTTTTTCTATATTATACAGCATTCGCCCATAAATTACATTCCGATATAAAAATTTAATTGCCATCATTTTGATTTTGCGTGAAATGATTTATCATATATGCTATACTTATTTTAGATTTCAGATTAGTAAAGGAAGGAACATTGGGACAGGCAAGACGCATCAATTATCTCGATTTTTTTCGAGGGATTTCGATTATCAATATGATAATTTATCATACTTTATATGATTTAAAGTACATTTTTCAACAGGATGTGGATTTTTTTGATATCCATTCATGGTTTTATTACCAACAATATATTGTCATCAGCTTCATATTTATTTCAGGAATTTCCGCCAATTACAGTAAGAAACTGCTGCAAAATTCGCTTCGGTTTTTTATAATCAGTTTACTTATCACTTTTGTTACAAAGGTTTTTATATCGAGCGAGGTGATTTATTTCGGAGTCTTGCATTTCTTATCTTTATCGATGCTCAGTATTTGGTTGTATCAGAATGTAAACGGTAAAAGGGAAGAGAGAAATAAAAAATTTGGAAAAGAGTTTTTTCTGTTTTTGCTTCATCTGTTACTTTTTGTTTTATATCAATACTTTGGTAAATCGGCGCTCTATGATAGTTTTTACAGTATATTGTCGCCGCTACCGTTCTCGTTTGTTATCGGATTTGCGTCAGCGACTTTTTTTTCTGCAGACTATGTTCCATTTTTACCATGGATTTTTTTAAGTTTTTCCGGATATTTTTTCGGAATGGGTCTTAGAAAAGTAAATTTTGATTTTAAGATGGATTGCCGGATAGGAGAATTTCTAAAATTATTAGGAAGAAACAGTTTGAAGATTTATTTGCTTCACCAAATTATCATCTATGCTGTACTATATATAATTTTTTTATGGACATAGGTTTGGGTCGAAAAACGAGTCAAAAATTTTGTTTGTATGCAACTTGTTTGTCGCATGGAATTCCTTGTAAAAAGAATTACTTTGATTTATAATCAAATAAAATTGGTATTGTATTGATTAAAATATACATTTTAAATTCAATATAAGTGTAAGGAGGGTTTATGAAAATTACATTACAACAATGCATATTTCTTATTTCAAATTTAACGAAAAAACAAAGTCAGTTATTCAGTTCGCTTAATAGTCAATATTTTGTACCGCTTACTGTAAATGGAAAGGATATGGTGGATAAAAGCAAATCGAAAGAGATGCTTGAGCGTCTGAAAGAAATTGAGATATTAAATCAGGATTTGGTTACGCTGAAGAATGCTCTTTGTGTAGCAAATAACAAGAATAAAATCGGGAAGCAAACCCTTTTTGCGGCATTGGAAGATGTACGCCTCAATCGAAATTTATTGAGCAACATGGAATATGCTCTTTCTCGCGAATATAACCGAGTGGAAACGGGCGTTGGTGTGGTTCGCTATGGGATTATGAATGAAGAAATCCTTAAAGGAAAAAGAGATAAACTCGAAAAAGAAGTGAATAACTTGTCTTCAAAGATTGATAGTATGAATGCTTCTGTTGAAATTGAAGTAAAGCTCTTAGGTGAATATTAGACAGTAATTGTTAAATTTTTTCATTTGGCAGCTGAATTTTTGCCCTCAAACGGCATTGTGAAGAACGAAAAAGTCTCACGATTTATGATATTTACGATTTACATTTAAGAACGGGAGATTAAACTTTGTAGTTTTCTAACCATATTCAGCGATGGGCTTTTGCCAAAAACTTTTTAGGGATGTGTTTTGCCTTTTGCATCCCTATACATAAATAGAAGTATATAGAAATTTGAATACGGTATCAAGTCGTATAAATACTTGAAGATATTTTATGCACAATAATAGAAATTTTAGTGGGAAAGATTGTGTAACATGACATGTTATTGGTAAAACATTTATCGGATTTTCTATAAAAACTGAAAATCCTAACGAGAGGCTCGTTTTCTAAGTTGGAAATAACTTTAGAACGATTCCGATTCGTTAGGATTTTTATATACGGATTTGTCTATTATAAGAATTCCATTCTTATAATAGACATTTTTATGATGCTGTCTCCAACTTTAGCCAAAAATCGGTGGATGCCTCGAATGCCGGGACTATTCATATCATAATATCCAAGCATATATTTTTTGGAGCTTACCTTGATTTTTTCGGACCAATCCAAATCCTCAAGAGGATTGTTCACATAAAAATAACCTTGCACATCTTTAATCCCCATACTTCGAAGGTTTGTAGAAATCATCATTTTTAACCCGAATTTCCCTACGGTATCAAATATCAAACGACCTCCGGGATATCTTTTTGCCAGTTCTAAAATTAGAGCTTTGACCTCGACCGTTTTGAAATAGTGAAACACGCCGGCGGCAAAAAAAATAATTCCGTGGGATGAATCCAGAGAGTCCATCCAAGAATAGTCTTTTAAATCACAGGCAATATTTTTCTCTCTGTCTCCAATCGCAATCAGCTTCTCACGCGTTTGAATTATATCCGGAAAATCAACATTTACGATTTGGCAAGTCTTATTATCACAAGCTTTTCCGGTCTGGTCGAGTCCGCAGCCGAGATTAACTAAGGTTGCATTAGGATGAATCTTTAGATAATCTTGGATTTCCCACATGATATCCAATTGTCTCATTGCGGCTTCAAGTGCACCGAACTGATAGAGCACGGAGTTGTTTTTTGACTCGAGTTCCGAAAAATCATAGTCCAAACTGTCACATAAGTTTTTGGCGGAATGGTCGGTGTATAGTTCCGGGAACTTTTCCGCACACATTTTACGACCGTATAGCGGAATCAATAGGGTTTCCTGAACGGAATTCTTTTCAATTCGTATTTTGTTAGATTTCATCAAATCCTCCTTGGTCAAGATAAAATTCAGTAAGCAAAAAGAAGAGCTTTTTTTCTATTTTATAATCGAAACAATGTTTATGTACTGTCAAGTAGAAAACTAAGGCGGGTTTTGAAAAAACTTACCTATTGAGCCGAGAAATGAATTTCAAAATCCTTTTTTCTAATATATTATTCCTTGTTGAAAACATACACGCCAATGCCGGATGAAATAATGAGCACAATTCCCAAGATACTGTACCAATCAAGTACTTCTCCAAATATAAAGTACCCAACGGACGCGGAGAAAATAATATTGGAATAATTATATATACTTACTTCGCCGGCCACCGCAAGTTTGTATGCAGAAGTTAAAAAGGTTTGACCAAGACCGCCTAAGATTCCGATAGCAAGCATGGTAAGTGCTAATTTCGGAGTTACTACGATTTCATTAAACAAAACTAAAGGGAGGCAAATGATACAGGAAAATAATCCAAAATAAAAGATGATGACATGAGAGTGAACTTTATTTTTCATAAAAGAAATCATTGTATAAGCCATTCCGGAGAATACAGCCGAGCACAATGCCAACAGCGCCGGAAAAACCGCTGAGTTAAATTGCGGTTTGACAATTAAAAGGACGCCGACAAAGGCTGTCGTAATTGCGATAACCTTTGCCTTTGTCAACTTTTCTTTTAAGATAATAAACGAAAAAAGCATTACAAAAAACGGAGAACATTTTTGAAGCGCGGCTGCGTCCGCTAAGTTGATGCTACGCATTGCATTGAAAAAGAGAACAATACCCATAAATCCGCAAAAACTTCGAACAAGCAGTGCCAATCGTGCATCTTTAACCACTTTCAGTTTATCCAAGTTTTTGTACTTGTATAGTGAATACAGCATCATCAGTACGACGATGGAATTTCTTACAAAAACCTGCTCAAACAGTGGTAATTCGCTTGCTGTTGATTTGACCAACAATTGCATCATTGAAAAAGAAAAAGATGAAAGGATCATATAAAACGCTGCCAATTTTTTGTTCTGCTTCTCCATTTTTTGCCTCTTGCTTTACTATTTCTCAGATGCTAATACATCATTGTATTCGCTTTTCTGCTCAAATACTTTCACGGCGTATGGACATTGAGGAACAATTTTTTTACCTTCTGCTCTTGCTTTTTCTACAATAACCTGGATTAATTGCTCGCCGATTTTTTGCCCTCTTAATTTTTCATGAACAAAAGTGTGGTCTAAATACCATACACCATCTTCTTGATAAGTTACTTCCGCAATCAACTCACCATTTTCATCATTTTGGAAAAATCTTCCTTTTTCTTCTTGAAATTTCATATTTCCTCCTCATTTTAAGACAACTAAAAGTTTTCAACAATTTTCTCTTTGACATATTCAGCAAGACTTTTACCGGCAATCGTCGCCTCGCCACCGCCAATTACATCCGGAGTAACTTTGAAGAAATTGATAACAAGTTTATTATCGACTACTAAAAATTCTTCTTTGTTTGCCGGTACAAAAATGACTTCAATGCTTTCGGTAGAAATATCTTTTACTTTGTTGATTTCAGGCGGCAACGAATCCAAGTTCAGCATTTTTAGCGGCGCTACCATTTGATTCATGTAGCCTAAATCTTCCAACATCCACATATTATTGTTCCAAAACTGGCGCTCTTTTTGGGAACTGTTGTTCAGCATTTCTCGATTGCTGATGGCGCTTAGGGATTTTCTGACGGATTCCGCATTAAAAGTTTCATCATACAGAAGTTTCATTTCAGGATACTCGCTGAGTTCCACAAGATATTTTTCGCCGACTTTTTCTTTGTCTTTCACCGCTGTCCAAAAATAAATCATCGATTCAATGACATTCATATTGTTTCTAATTTCTTTAATCATTGTACTCTCCTTGTCTAAATTAAGTCTGTAATAGAACTCATTATACTTATACCATAGATTTTATTTGAAAATCAAGATTTGTTTCTTAGTTTTTGAAAGTTGGAACTGCACTTATCGGATGGTTTGAACCAAAGGTAATTTGATAATAAACTCGCTGCCTTTCCCAAGTTGTGATTTCGCTTTAATTTCGCCATCATGTGCATGGACTATGTCTTGAGCGATTGAAAGGCCTAAACCGGTTCCGCCCTGTTGTCTTGAACGCCCTTTATCGACCCGATAAAATCGCTCGAACACTCGCCCGACATCTTGTTTTGGAATACCAATTCCATCATCGATAATTGAAATGACAGCATATCCGGAATCTTTTTTCAGCGTAATTGTAATTCGTCCTTCCTCCGGCGTATATTTGATTGCATTGGAAATAATATTGACAAAAACCTGTTTGATTTTTGTTTTGTCAGCATAAATATGTGCTTTTTCCTCCGCTCTAAATTTGATAATCTGATTTTTGCTTTCGTAAAATAGTTTCAGATGCTCAATACTTTCGTTGATTATCTCGGTAACTTCATAGTTGGCAAATTCCCATTTCGTTTTCTTAAAATCAATATGGGAAAGTTGTAGAAGGTCTCGAACTAGAGCGGTCATTCGGTCAGCCTCTTTTTCAATCGTTTCTAAGAAGCTCTGGGATGTTTCAGGGTCATCCACTGCGCCGGTTGCAAGTGTTTCGGCATAGGTTTTGATGGTGGTGATTGGCGTTTTGAGCTCATGAGATACATTGGCAACAAATTCTTTTCGCATGTCGTCCAATTGCTTTGCTTCTGTAATATCTTGAAATAATAGAATAAACCCGGTCTGCCTTCTTTTGTCATCGTTGAAATAAGCACAGGATATTTTAAGCACTTTTTGACTCTTTGTTTCCACAACAAAACTGCCAACCTCCTGATCGGCCATCGAGCGCTTTATTTCGGATAAACTCAAATTTATTCCTAACTCTTTTGAAAGATGTGTCAGATTGTTTCCGTAGAATACAATTTCCTTGGTTTCCAAAAGTTTTGGTAAAGAACGATTATATAATACAACGAAACCTTGTTCATCCACAGCCATCAAACCATCCGCCATATTATTGATTATGGCATCCAATTTACTTTTCTCGGTGGAAATCTCAATTAATGTGTGGTCCAATCTTTTGGTCAGATAGTTAAAGGTAAGTCCGAGCATGCCGATTTCGTCGTTTGATTTTGTTTCCACTCTTTGACTGAAATCCCCCTTCGCTATCAAGCTTGCTTTCAAATTCAAATCGTTGATTGGTGTTGTAATGGAACCGGAGATGATATAGCCGACAATAAGTGCAACGACCAATGCTACAAGTGAAGCATTAATAATAATTTTTGTGGTTGCGCGCAGTGATGTATAAACTGAATTAAGCGATGCCGTTGCATAAATAATATATTGCTCCGGTTTACTCTCTGAGGGAACATAGCTGGCGTAGATTTTAGACATACTCGTTCCGTCGGTGGTGTCTCGAATATCAATATCTACGGTTTTTTCGCTGATGGTTTTCATGATGGCGCGATTGTCCAATACCGTCATCGCATTTTTCCCGACATATGATGTGTTGGAAGATGCCAGAATTTCGTATGTTTTAACATCGATTAGATAGACATTATAGCCAACCGGAAAAGGAACTTTTTCGATATTCATCTGCATCTCTTCGATATTCGGGGTATTGCTGTCCTCGGGAAATATACTTAAAATTGTACTGTTGGAAACCAAAGCCAAATTTTCTCGCACCAATTCGAGATTGTAATCTTCCAATCTGTCACTTACGAATACGCCCACGATGGTCATAGCAATAAATACCAAAATAAAATACAATCCGCTCAATTTCCATCGGATACTGTTAAACATATTGCTCCTTTATTCCCCTTTGAAATAATACCCCACTCCTCGTCTGGTCATAATATATTCCGGCTTTGCAGAGTCATCCTCTATTTTTTCTCGAAGTCTACGAACTGTCACATCGACTGTTCTCATATCTCCATAGTATTCATATCCCCAGACGGAGGCGAGAAGCTGTTCTCTTGAAAAAACTTGTTCTTTTTGCTCTGCCATAAATTTTAGCAGGTCAAACTCGCGAACCGTCAACGGGATCACTTCTCCATTTTTGGATGCTTCATATTTCAGCAAATCAATGATGAGTGCGCCGGACTTTATGATGCTTTTTGAGGTGGAGTTTTGTGATTGTTGAATAGGCATTGCGGTTCGTCGAATATTTGCCTTGATTCGGGCAGTCAATTCTCGAACGCTGAATGGTTTAGTAATGTAGTCATCCGCTCCGAATTCCAAGCCTAAAACTTTATCGACTTCCTCCGCTTTTGCAGTTGCCATAATAATAGGGACATTGGATTGCTCGCGTACTTTTTTACACACTTCAAAACCGTCCATGCCCGGTAACATGATATCCAGCAAAATCAAGTCGACATCGATAGAGCGCGCCAAACTTAATCCTTCGATTCCATCAAAGGCGGTAATTATTTCAAAACCTTCTTTTTCCAAATTGAACTTTATAATATCGGAAATTGGCTTTTCATCTTCAATAACAAGTATTTTACTCATAATATCCTCCTTATGTATTTCTCTTATAATTTTATCATAAAGAAATTGTTTTTTCAAACAAAGAGAAGATTTCATTTTGATGTCAAAAAAGGCTTTGAAATCAAAACTTCAAAGCCTTATCTGTTTGATTAAATTTTACCTACCAAGTCAATTCCCGGTGTCAATGTATCATCGCCCGGCTCCCAGTTTGCAGGACAAACTTTGTCTCCATGAGTTGCGACAAATTGCGCCGCCATTACTTTTCTTAGAAGTTCTTTTGCATTTCTTCCGATTCCAAGTGCAGACACTTCATATACCACAATCTCGCCCTCCGGATTTACTACAATCGATGCTCTAAGCGCCTGACCTTCACCGTCAATCAAAATATTGAAGAAGTTTGATAGAACGAATGAGCGGTCTGAAAGCATTGGGTATTCGATTTTTTTGATGGTATCGGATGCATCCTTCCAAGCCTTGTGAACAAACTCACTGTCTGTCGATACGGCATATACTTCACAACCAATTTCTTTAAATTTGTTGTAGTGATTCGCAACATCCTCCAGCTCTGTTGGACAAACAAAAGTAAAATCTCCAGGATAGAAGAAGAACAACGACCACTTACCAAGAACATCTTGCTTTGAAATCGTCTTGAAAGCATCTCCTACAAAAGCAGGAACTGAAAAATCATCTAATTTTTTTCCTATAAATTGACACATAGTTAAAATCCTTTCCTATTAAATTCCAAGTAAATAAATCAACATTATCATTATAACATTAATAGGAATTGCTATCAATAGAAATTTTTTATAAACACAGTATAAATGATTTATGGAATAATTATTTCTTTCAAATAAGCTTTTTACATTATAAATCAGCTCTGCTAAAATGTGTATGCTCTCGTAACAATTGGCGACGAGATTTCCAATCCGGCATCAGTTTTTCAACCATAGCATAGAAATCTTTTGAGTGGTTGGGATGAAAAAGATGTACTAATTCGTGCAATACGACATATTCGATTGCGGGAACGGATACTTCCGTCAACATCAGACTCAAAGTGATTATTTTTTGATGAAAATGGCAACTTCCCCAACGAGATTTCATTTTACGATAACGAAGAGCTGGTTCGTTGATGGGGTTTTCTTTGAAGAGCGCCAGCATTTTTTTCATAATCGGAGGGAAAACTTCTCCGGAAGCAAATTTTTGCCAACCTTCGAAAGCGTTGAATCTCGCTTGAACATCATTGATATCTCTCAGATAAATATAGAACTCACGATTTTCAAAACTCAAAGAAGCGCCTGACTTTGTTCTTTTTTCCAAGCGTACGGTATATGCTTTTCCCAAAAAGTAAATGCTATCGCCGTCGTCCAATCGCTGCGGTAAAGGCATCGTTTCTTTGAATTTCTCTACCGCTTCCAAAATAAAATTGGATTTGGAACGGACAAAGCTGTCCACATATTCAAGAGGAACAGATTTTGACGCTGAAACATGAACCGTTCCGTCAGGTTTTATTCGCAAATTGATGTTTTTAACTTTTTTTACGCTGTAATAATATTGAATTTCTAAGTTGCTCACTACAACGGAGCGTTTTATTTTATTACTTTGTTTTGACATATTATCTCATATAAACAATTTTTCCATTTACAATTGTCATATCGACAAGAACATCTTTGATTTTATTCGGATCAATCTCTAAAATATTTTCGTTTAATACTACCAAATCGGCAAATTTTCCAATGTCGATAGTACCTTTGAGATTCTCTTCAAAAGATGCAAAAGCGCCTTCGATTGTATATCCTTTAAGAGCTTGTTCAACAGTTACCGCTTTATCAATCATCCATCCATCAGCTGGATTTCCTCTTAAATCCTTTCGGGTTACAGCTTCATAAATTCCGGCCATGACCGAAAAAGTTTCTACCGGTGAATCAGAGCCCATGCTTGCATGAATCCCTCGCTCATACATCCCTTTCCAATCGTATGAAGTGCTTTCACGCTTGCTGCCGATTCGACCGCGCACCATTTTCCAATCATAGTCTAAAAAAATAGGTTGAATATATGCGAGAACCTGTAAATCTTTAAACTTTTGCATCAAAGTTTCATCGGTAATTTGGGCATGAACAATGCCATGTCGATGGTCGGCTCTTGGAGAAATTTTTAGAGCATTTTCGATGGCATCAAAAACCATATACATTCCACCGTCACCAATTCCGTGTATTGCAACTTGACATTTATTTTGATGCGCCAGAAGGACAAGCTCATTCAATTCTTCCTGACTGGCGGTGGCGATTCCGCAGTTTGTCGGATCGTCCGAGTAGGGCTCTCTTAGGAGTGCAGTTCGGGCGCCTAATGCTCCATCAATCAGCAGTTTTAGTGGTCCGATTTTGAAAAAGTCACAGCCTGTTCCGGTGCGATATCCCTCTGAATAAAATTGCTCCAGCAGTTCTTTTTTAGGGAGCAGACATTGCTCATACACCCGTACGGTCATTTCACCATCAGCAATTAGCTCCTGATAAGCTTGAATAACATGGTGATAGTTTTTATCCGGCATGGCTGTAAAATCATCGGAGCCAACCGAAGTAATCCCTTCTTTGTTCAAGTCTGTAAATGCTCGCTTCATCATGGACTTGATTTGTTGGATGTTAGGCGAAGGAACTTTATCAAAAATCAGTTTTTGTGCGTTTTCTCTAAATACACCAGTCGGTTCTCCCTGAGCATCTACATCAAATTTTCCGCCCTCGATTTGTGGTGTATTCTTATCAACTCCCATTATCTCAAGCGCTTTGGAATTTACTACAAAAATATGTCCGCAAGTTCTTGGAAACAATATCGGATGCTCCGTGCTAATCTTATCCAAATCATATCTTGTCGGAAAGACTTTTTCCCCTATGAAAAAATCTTGATTCCATCCTCGTCCGAATATCCAAGCATCTTTTTCTAAGGAATTCTCAAGAAGAAATTTATGAGAGCGCTCCTGAATTTCTTCAATCGAAATCACACCGATTAGGTCAATCATTGTTTTCGAATAACCATAGTTCAGCAGATGCATATGCGAATCGTTAAAGCCTGGAAAAACAGATTTCTCGTTTAAATCAATACATTGTGTTTTTTCTTTTTTGTGCTGCATTAAGGCTTCATTTGTTCCGATCATAGAAATTTTCGAGCCGTCAATTCCGATTGCTTGAACCGCTTCAAAGTTTTTTCCCGTATGGATTTTTCCATTGTAAAGAATTAGTTCCATATCATTATCCTTTCTTGAAAATACACATCATAAAGTTCCTTACGGATGAGAATAATTTTTTTGTTTGTCAGAGAAAATATAAATTTTACGCCAACTTTTTGTAACTGGATGAAATATATAATAGTATGACACAAAAATGGGAAAAAAAACAGACTTAATCTTACATTAAGTAAACTTGCATGGATAAAAATTTTGTGTTACTATTCAAGAAATAGAAGGAGTTTTTATGACTTTATTTGATGTGTTGGAAGTTCAAAACTATCCATTATATATTACAGTCAGCGCCTGTGTTGTTTTGTTGATGGTTATGATTGTATTAAGTTATCGAAGAACATCCCCGATTATAGCCGCTATTTTTTTTGTGGGAAGTTTTGTTTTTTTACATTTGGATTTGGCGTCCTACAATATATCCTATCCTTTGATGAATAAGTTTTTGGGGATATTCAGGGCAAGTGAGTTGCCTATTATTATATATTATACTGTGAAGATTATCGGATATGGAATACTCATATTGATACCATTATCTATTTGGTATGTTCCTTTGGTTATGCTGGATGAACAATTATGTGATCATATCAAAGAGAGTGATGATATTAAAATTAAAAAGGACATAGCAATTGCGTTGGTCGGGGTAATTGTCAATGTGTTTTTTATCATAGGGATTTTTAAAAGCAAATTGTAACAAAATTAATTATATCTCGAGGAAGAGTTTGAATATTATTGTTCGGAACTTCATTTTTGGGAAAGATTTTCGGGTGGGATTTTTTAATAGGTGATTTTTAATTAATGTTAACTGTTTAACAGTAAGGATTTTATTCAAAAAATTAAGTTATAAAAAACTGCTCTTTTTGAACTCAATCAAATAAGAGCAGTTCTTCGTTTTTCAGAATAGGATTTGAAATTTCAATTTACAAAACTATAAAGTGGTATGGTTTTGTTTTTTATTTTTTGTAATGCTTTTTCATCGCATTTTTTACAATATCATCGCTAGGAATATATGGTAGGGTAATATGGTCTTGACCATCCATAATTTCATTATATTCCACACAAGTCGCAATGGCATTCTCATTTCTTGCCCATGAGCGTCTTGCTACACCACCCATGACATCCCATGGCATTGCTGATTTTATGACTTCATCGATTCGATGAGAACCATCCAACACCAGACCGAATCCGCCGTTAATTGATTTTCCGATGCCAACACCGCCGCCATTGTGTAATGCAACCAGGCTCATTCCTCTTGCAGCATTGCCCGCAAAAATTTGAGTTGCTTGATCCGCCATGATATTGCTTCCGTCCTTAATATTGGAAGTTTCTCTAAAAGTGGAATCGGTTCCGCCCGTATCATGATGATCCCGCCCGAGCATTACCGGCCCAATTATTCCGCGACGAACCAATTCATTAAATTTCAATGCAATATCTCTTCTTCCAAGTGCATCGGTGTAAAGAATTCTTGCTTTTGTTCCAACGACCATTTTGTTTTTTTCGGCATCTCTTATCCAAACCCAATTATCCCGATCCTGATATCTTCTTTCCGGATTGATTATTTCCATTGCCGCTTTGTCAGTAGTGCGGAGGTCTTCATCCTTTCCACTGAGACAAACCCATCTGAAAGGTCCATATCCAAAATCAAATAATCTTGGGCCAAGAATATCTTCCACATAAGATGGCCAAATAAAACCGTGGCGGTCATTTTCTCCATTGACGGATATTTCTTTGACACCTGCATCAAAAATTGCTTTCATAAAAGCATTTCCATAATCGAAGAAATATGTTCCTTTTGAGACCAAGGTTTTGATAATCACATAATGCTCTTTCAGGGTTTTATCCACAAGTTCATGGAATAATTTTTGGTCTTCTCCGAGCAATCTGGTTCTTTCTTCGAAAGTAATTCCGCGAGGGCAGTATCCGCCGGTGTATGGTTCATGACAAGATGTTTGGTCAGATAACAAATCGATGTGAATTGCATTATCCACCGCATATTGAAGTAAATCGACAACATTTCCGAGATAAGCGATTGCTCTCGGTTCACCCTTTGTCATATATTGTTGTGCTAAATCATAGGCTTCTTTTTCTGTTTTTACAACATCATCGACCCAGCCTTGAGTATGTCGGGTGACGATTCTCGATTCATCCACTTCAGCAATGATGGCCACGCCGCCGGCAATAACACAAGCTTTTCCTTGTGCCCCGCTCATTCCTCCCAAGCCGGAGCTGACAAATAATTTTCCGGCAAGATTTCCGTTGTCTGCAATACCTAATTTGAGACGACCCGCGTTGAGCAAGGTATTATAGGTTCCGTGAACAATTCCTTGCGGTCCGATATACATCCAACCGCCGGCTGTCATTTGTCCATAGTTTGCGACACCCATTGCAGCAGCTCGATTGAAATTGTCCAGATTATCAAACATCCCAATCATCAAACCGTTGGTAATGATGACACGAGGAGACTCCGGTCTGGAATGAAATAGGCCGACCGGATGTCCGGAGTAAAGAACCAAGGTTTGATCTTCATTCAAGACTTCAAGATATTTTTTCACAATGCGGTATTGCATCCAGTTTTGAAAAACTTGTCCGGTTTCGCCATAGGTTACCAACTCATAAGGATATAGTGCAATCTCAAAGGAAAGGTTGTTATCAATCATCACTTGGAAAGCTTTCCCTTCGACACATCTTCCTTTATATTCGTCGATTGGTTTTCCGTAAATCCGCTCATTCGGTCGGAAACGATAACCGTAAATTCTCCCGTGCTCCATGAGTTCTTGCAAGAATTCTTCTGCCAATTGCTCATGAAATTCCTCGGGAATATAGCGAAGTGCATTTTTTAAAGCCATCTCCACTTCTTCTTCGGTCAAATCCGCTTCTCTTTTCGGGGCACGACGAATTCCGTCCTCAAATTTCGGATATTCGGGCAAAGGACCGTCTAATTTAATTTTCATCGCATCCGCAATTTCTTGATTTGAAAACATAATACCTCCATTCTGCAACATAGCGTTGCTGCTCACTTCCTTTGAGTTAAATCCTATATTAACCACTCGCCCATCAATGAGCCTGCCAAACCAACTGCGGTTTTACCGGTCATATTTTCCTGATCAAGCAATGGGTTTACTTCTACAAATTCCACGCTGACAAGTTTTTCTGTTTTTGCAATCAACTCTAAAGAAAAATGTGCTTCTCGATAGCCCATTCCTCCTTTTACTTTCGTACCGGTTCCCGGTGCAATCGATGGATCGAGTACATCCATATCAAAGCTGACATGAATACCGTCCGTTCCGTCAGTCGCTATCTTAATAGCTTCTTCCATGACAGCTTTTATTCCCAAGTTATCTACTTCATGCATGGTAAAAACATGCATTCCGAGAGCCTTCATTGCCGCACGCTCTCCGGCATCCAAATCTCTCGATCCGATATAGACAAATTTGTTTTTATCAATTTTATATTCCGAGCCACCAATCGAGGTCAGTTCTTCGGTGCCCATACCTAAAAGCGCAGCAACAGGCATTCCATGAATATTTCCGGAAGGCGTTGTTTCATCCGTATTGATATCACCATGTGCGTCAAACCAAATAATGCCGAGATTTTTTACATTGTGGAGCACACCCTTGATAGTTCCCATGGCAATACTGTGGTCGCCTCCTACAACTACCGGAAACCTACCCGCTTTCATAACTTCATCCACCTTGTCACATAACTTTTGATTTACATCAACGATTACATTCATATTTTTAAGATTTGGATTGGTAGTAACAGCTTCATCTCGGAAAACCGGAATATCCCCCTCATCTTTTACATCATAACCGATTCGCTCCAGTCTTTTCTTCAATCCTGCATATCGTACCGCATCTACGCCGAGATTTGCTCCGCGCAAACTTGCTCCCAAATCTAACGGAACTCCGATTAGTGAAATATTTTTGTTGATCTCTGGTCTCATAAACCCTCCTAAAATAATTTTCAAACTATATTCAAAAAGATTTTCATTGCTTTTCTTTATGTTTCATACTACCATTTACCATAGTTTTTTGCAATAGAAATGCTCAACATTGTCAAACGATTTCTATTTTAGAAATCCAAAAGTTGACTTGGTTTTTGAAGCTCGATTGTGAATCGCTTTTGAATTATCCGCTTCGACTTTCGCGATTCCAAATTCTATTTACGATTTAAAAATCTAAATCGGTTTTTGATATTCAAAATTCTAATCGCGAATCCAATTTTATTTTTGAAATCGGGAATTTTATTTTTGAAATGCATAAACGGAAGTTGAACGGTTAATTGTGTTTTTGGAAAGGATACATGCAGTTTAGCTGAATCTGCAACTACTGCATCAAAGATTGCGCATTCGATAGCTTTTTCAAATTTGACTTGGTAAATATTGATTTCGGTTATGGAAAATATTTGTATGGAGCTTGGAAAATTTTCGTCGGAAAAGTATTTGGTTCTATAAAAATTGTATTGGGGAGGGAAGGTAGTAATATTGTTGTCTTTCGGTAGGACAAATGCCAATTACCGTTGCTATATTAAGTGAAAAAATTAAAAGTAAAAAGGAATTTTTGATAAGAGTGCAGCAGTACGATGTTTTATAGGGATTTTAGAAAGAAAGTAGTTCACAACAAATGTTTTAAAAGATGCTAAGCGTGGTATGAATAAAATGGTAAAAAATTTTTTAAGTAAAAAAGGAGAGAAGTATGGGTATAATTTCATGGTTGATTTTTGGTGCACTATCCGGATGGATTGCCAGCATGCTTGCAGGCAAAAATGATAAAATGGGCGGATTTGCCAATATTGTAGTAGGTATTATCGGAGCAATGATTGGCGGATTCATTATGAATACCATCGGAAGTTATGGCGTTACGGGATTTAACATTCGAAGCCTCTTTGTTGCGATTTTGGGTTCTTGGTTGTTATTGTTTATCATATCGAAAATTAAAGGAAATAAGTAAAAATATAAGACACCGGATATTCTCCGGTGTTTTTTGTACAAAGCCGTTGGTTAGACGGCTTTTTTTATGTATAGAAAATATACATGTAAAATTTATAATTTGATTTATCGTGGATGGTTT
>JBGZSM010000028.1:0-7924 GCA_041853585.1 Filifactoraceae bacterium | reverse complement strand
TTATCTGTGTTATACTTAGAGTGGGTCATGTGGATACTCCTTTACTGATTTTTTGGTCGAACTTAGTATACAGTATCTTCATGACTTTTTCTATACTTATTTATTACTATGCATTTGATTTTACAACTTACCTTCAAAATTCAGATTTACCATTCTTGATTTGAAATCCGAATTTGAAATTTCGATTTGCGATTTTGATCGATTTTAAGATTCGAAATTCGGGAAATAAATTCTATCCGTAACCTCTATTTCCAAAACCGAAGAAGAATTATCCACCAGATACAATTTATATTCTTGGACATCCGATGTCTTTGCAAACCGATATGCCCTAACGATTATATAGTCTTCATAGAATCCCACTTTATCAATGATAGGACGACTTTCCTCCTGAACTGCTGCCAAATCTTTATTCTCAATTATCTTTCCGACCTCATTTTTGTGAATGTCAATCAATACGACCACTTTCTCATTAAATGCTATAAAGCCTTTATCTGTCTGCAATATATTGCAAATCATAGGGGGGAGTGGCGGGAGAAAATCCGGGAGCTTGTTTCACTTTTGAACAACTCATGCCGCCCGTTTTGTAATCAACCTTTGTAATAATCAGCTCAATAGCATTGATGTCTTTCGAAAATCCGTTCCATAAAATATACAATTCATCATCGCTTACCATATATGATGAAATGGCACAATCACTTAAATCAAATTCCGGTTTCCCATGCCCGGATTCCAAATCAAAAGTATAATCTTTTCCATCCTTGCTCAATGTATATATTTTTTTCTCTATATTTTTAAGGGTCGTATCTTTATAATATAGAATATATTGATCTTCCTGTCTGTATATGTCCAAATCAAGCTGCTCATACAAAGGTTCTTTCGCCTTCATCGGCAAAATCAATCGATTTTTCCCATCCCTAAAAAATTCTCCGGAATAATCTTTTGTCGATAAAACTTTCGGTTCCGTATATTCTATCCTATTTTCTTTTGTATTCCATTGAGCTCGTCGCGCAAATCCGTCATCCCCCTGCACTAATAGCGGAATATCGATATTCATACTTTTATTGCAAGCACAGATTAAAAATATCAACCAAATTACTAAAAACAAATATATTTTTTTCATGCTATCACCTCTAAAAACATATGGCGTTTTTTAGAATAACTCAGGAGAGCAAGAACGCACTTAACGAGCAATTTCATCAAAAGATTTTTTACAACATACTTATACCCCGCAATGTTAGGTGAAGTCCTATAATAAACTTTATCCCTTCGATAAAACGCATCTTCATCAGTTGTAAAATTTTTCTTCCATATTGACAACGACATCTTTCTTAATCGTAAAGACATAATGCCTTTGCTTTAATGACGAATCTTCCTTGCACGCGGATAAAAACTCATCATAGTTTTCAAATATATGTTTTCGGTCATCATTTTTCGAATATGTTTGCTCGGTATCAACTATTGAAACTTTAATATCCGGACTTATTTTGAAATGCCCGACTTCATTCAAATCTTTTCGGTAAAATCCTCCGGGATATTCGCTCGGAAGTACCCCAAGCTCCTCAATTTTTTGTTTGTCCTCTTCGATGAAATAATTTAAAAGAATGACCTTGTTCATCTTGATTTCATCTTCATTCATATCCAATATCATTCCCGTCTCCGTAGTCACTTTTGAAGCGGATAACGAATAAGCACCTATCGAAATGCATACAATCAAAATGAGCGATAGTAAAACAAAAGTTTTTTTGTTCCTGTCCATTTTGTCCTCCTTACTTCATTTGAAAAGTTTTCAGCGATTCTACGAGCAATTTCATGCTTTCGTCATATCTATTTTTGAATTCCTTATTTTCCAATGAATATTCAACGCCGCTTTCTTGAACTGCTTCGACATAAACACCGTCTTGATAGCCCAATAAGACGGACGGGACATATTTCGACGCCGGATGCGTTGACTTGCTGATAAAACAAAGCGCTCCCGAAGCCTTGTCTTTTGATTTTTCTTTGTTGTAGATGTCGAAGAAAATAACAACATCCTCTTTTTCTTCATAGCTTATATTTTCTTTGAACTTTTCGCTGAGCTGCAAAGAAAATCGAAGGTCTTTCATTTTGAACTCTTGCGGCTCCGCTATCTTCAAATTCGGCTCAGGATATTGAGAAACGATTACAACCTTATTCTTTGCATCCCATTCAACCTTTTCTCCAAAACTTTCCGCAACGAATCTCGTCGGAACGCAAATTTTCGAATCCTTCAAAACGGGCATTACATCCATGGATTTATTTTCTCCGTTTACAACCGCTTTTTTATCTCCGATTTTCATAGAAATCTTCATCTTATCATTTTTAATTTCTATTCCCTTTGTCGCGCCATGGTAAGCCACTTCATAGCCCAGGCCTTCTCCTACCAATCGCAGCGGCAGAAAAGTTCTTCCGTCTTCGGTAAACACATCGGCTTTTTCCATCAGCATACCTTTAATAAACAACTTGCTGTTCTTTTCATCCGCATTGGAAATTACAAGCGAGCCGATTACAAAACAAATCAAAGATGCCATCCCTATTTTTAACATTATTTTCTTAAACATCATTTCCTCCTTACAATTATCCGTCGTCCAGATCATTGATCCGATGACTCATTTAAAACCAAAAAATATCTTCAATTTTAATGATATCTCCGTTTTTATACCTTTGAGGATTAATCTTTTTCATTGTGCACCTTCATATTAAAATTCTCAACAAAATTTTATTGAATATAGCTATTGATATGAATAGTATATTTTAAAGAAGCCGGAAAACTGTTTTTTATTGTAACCGTATATTTGCCGTTGCTGTTTGCCTTTACCGTCAATGTTGCTGCATCTTCAAGAGTGTCTTGATATATCACCCTACCATCTTCTTGTATATAAATAGTATAGTCAATGCTTTCGGAAGATGAGATGTCGCTTAAATCTATGACAAATCCGTCGTGAGAAGATTTTTTCCATGCTGCATTCATATCGAATTGATATTGCTTTACCGCAAAGTCGGATAATTTGGATTTCCCGCTGATATCTATTTCAGATGTTCCGGTTTCTATCTCACTTTTGCTTTTTAATTCCTGATATTCGGCCGCATCAATAACCTGCACTCGATTGTCCTCATTTATGTAAGTTTTTGAGGGCGAAACGCTCGAAACCACTCGATCTGTTTCTATTATATTAACATCTGCAAAAGCTCCGATGGAGAGCATCATTACAACCAGCAGACAAATCATTCCCGTTCCTGTTGCTTTCCACTTTTTCATCACCACCATCCTTTCCATTGTAGGATGTAATGCCAATGCCAATTTGCTTTCTTTCGTTTCTTGTTCGACCAGCTTCAACATGGAATTGCAATATTGTTTTCGATTTGTTGCCGTGTCACCGATTTTTTGTACGACTAATTTATCGCAAAGCATTTCCAAATCTTCTTCAATATATTTTACGACAGCTATAATCAACAGATTGTACCAATATAAGCAGGCTACCAAATATTTTAAATGATTCCAAACGATGTCAAATTTTTGTATATGTGTCAATTCATGAATCAAAACATGGCGGAGCAACTCGTCATCTCTCAAGATATCGCTCGTCAGAATAATTTTGGGATGAATCAATCCGTAGGTAATCGGCATCTGTATCGCATCGTTGGTATAAAAACTTATTTTTCTGCGGAATCGAAACAAGCTCAGACATTGGGTTATGCGATTGTCTTCTTCGATGATTTCCGAGCCCATCAATGTCCAATTCATTTTAAAAATCTGATAGAGGACATAGCAAATCAGAAAAAATGTGACCACAATCCGATTGAGAGTCGTTAATGTAGAACCGAATTGTTTAGCGATTATCGTTGTGATTTTGCTCATCCATAACATCGGTTGCAACAAAAGTTGAAACCAACCGTATTGTTCCATATTGTCGATGTGGATGGAAGGCAAATAAGGTGTCAGCAGATATATGAACAAGATGCTCCACAGTATCATATTCGCCCATTTAATTCCCTTAATATTAAACTGCTTGCGAACTAAAAGAATTAAGGCAATCAAAAATACACTTTTTATGCTTTTATCAAGCATCGATAACTCTATAAAAGTAAGCATATTATTTCCTTTCGTTTTCTTCAAAACGCTCGATTAAATCTTTCATCTCCTCCAATTCTTTTTTTGTCACCTTCTTTTCGCTCAAAAATGCGCTGAATACTTTGACGATGGAGCCTTGAAACAAATTATTGATTGCGTCGGATGTTTGATTTTTTAGCGCTTCTTCTCGGGTTATAATCGGTTTTAAAGTATATTTGGGATATCGTCTTGAAATAGCTCCTTTTTCGAGCAGTCTTGCAAAAAAAGTATAGCAGGATGTTTTTCCCCATCCATATTTTTCAGCAAGATGTTTCGATAATTGCAAAGCTTGAATTTCTCCGTTTTCATCCAAGCATTTTCCCTCCCACAACATTTCCATTACCAATCGTTCGCTTTTTGAAAATTCCATTTGACTTTGTCCTCTCTATTCATAAAAAATGAACACACAAAACGAATTACTTTTTTATTTTCGTATTCGTTTTTTATTTTATTCTCAATTTGAGTATAAATTGGCTTTTATTTTATGTCAAGCGGTTTTTAATTTATTTCCGGTTTTCCTTTGATTTCCTATCATGATTACTTGCGGGAAATTAAAATACAAACCGTAAATCGAGGAGAGCAAACGGAATCGACCGATGAATTCGCGCAAAAAAAGTCGGATGAGCGAGTTTCAAAACGCTCATCCGACTTTTTTATAAAACTTTGGATAAAAATTCTCTGGTGCGCTCATTCGCCTGCTCGCTGAAAATATGCTCCGGTGTGCCTCGCTCAACGATGTAGCCGTCTTCCATAAAAATAATTTCATCCGCCACCTCTTTGGCGAATCCCATTTCATGCGTTACAACGACCATCGTCATTCCTTCATCCGCCAAATTGCGCATGACCGCGAGCACATCGCCGACCATTTCCGGGTCGAGTGCGGAAGTCGCTTCGTCAAAAAGCATGACCTCCGGCTCCATCGCCAGCGCTCTTGCAATCGCTACACGCTGCTTTTGGCCACCCGACAAAGAATTCGGATACATGTCGCATTTGTCCGACACCCCCATCTTCTCCAAAAGCTGCTTTGCTTTTTCTTTCGCGGTTTCCTCAGACATCCCCTTTACTTTCGTCGGCGCCAAAATCACATTTTCCAGTACGGTCTTATGCGGGAACAAATTAAAATTTTGAAAAACCATACCCATTTTTGCACGCACCGCATCTTCTTCCTCTGTATCGGTTATGTCCTGTGCATCGAGATAGATGCTGCCCGAATTGGACTTCTCAAGCAAATTGAGGCAGCGCAAAAAGGTACTTTTCCCCGAGCCCGACGGTCCGATGATGGCGAGCACATCGCCGGCTTTGACATCGACATTGATTCCGCTGAGCACAACTTTGTCCCCGAAACTCTTATACAGATTTCTTACTTTAATCACTTTGCTTCAACTTCCCTTCCCATTTATTCACCAGCTTGGATAGTGTAAATGTAAGCACGAAATATAATATCGCTGCCATAAAAAGCGGCTCCATCGAGCGAAAACTCATCCCGCGCACAATATTTACATTATACATAATATCGGTGACACCGATGACCGAAACGATCGAAGTCTCTTTGATAACGGTAATAAATTCGTTGCCGAGTGCCGGCAAAATATTTTTGGTAGCTTGCGGAATGATGATTTCGCGCATGGTCATCTTTTTGCTCATGCCCAAGCTTCGCCCCGCTTCCATCTGTCCTTTGTCTACCGATTGAATTCCAGAACGCACGATTTCCGCAACATAGGCACCCGAGTTCAAACTGACTGCAACGATTCCGGCGATAAACGCCAAAGTCGCAATCGGCAATCCCCATTCCTTCGTGTTAAACAGCGTCGCCGCTCCAAAAAACACGATGAAAAGCTGAGTGATCAGCGGCGTTCCACGGATGATTTCGATATAGATGGATGCAATTACCGACGCCGGTTTGCATTCAGACATTTTGGCAAAGGCGGTGGCGGTTCCGATAATGGTGCCGTTGAAAACCGAAATCATTGAAAGTCCTATCGTATAAAGAATTCCTGTTATAAAATAGTCGCTGTATTTGGAAATACTCTGCAAAGATTGCAATATTTTGTAAACACCCGTCAAAATGCCGATGATGACCGCAAACAAAATCAGATAACCGATTATGTCAACGGCTTTTATTTTGATTTTTTTTGCCATCTTTGATTTTTTTCCTTCTATTATATAGGGCTGTATTCTTTCCATAATCTTCTCCATTTCACTATCGAAATCATTTTCGTGTCGAACGATGACTTTACTCGGTCGCTTTTTCCGCCAAAGCATTCGCATCGGCTACAAATTGCTCAATCTTGCCGCTTTCTTTGAGCTCCGCCAAAATCTTGTTGATTTCCGCCATCAATTCTTTTTCATCATTTGCGGTAATCACTGCCGCACCGCCGTCAATTTTTTCCATTTTGATGGAATCACCAACCGCCAAGTCCGGATTTTGTTTTGCATACGAATTGGCAACCGGCTCTTCCAAAACAATCGCTTCAATCATTCCGGTTTTGAGTTCAAGCACGAGGTCGGTCACTTTGCCCAGCGATTTGACATTCGCTCCCTTGATGGTTTCTTTGGAAATTTGTTCCTGAACGGTTCCTATCTGCGCACCGATGGTTTTTCCCGCGAGGTCATCGACCGATTTATAGTTGTCTTTCGCATCCGCTCGCACTAAAATGGTATGGACGGTTTGATAATACATTTCGCTGAAATCCATCGCCGCCTCACGATCTTTTGACGGATTGATTCCCGCCATTCCGATGTCAATCAGTCCGCTGCCGACTCCCGCAAGCACCGCATCAAACCCCATGTCCTGAATTTCAACTTCGACACCGAGCGCTTTCCCAATCTCTTTGGCAATCTCAATGTCAAAGCCGACAATCTCGTCCTTTCCGTCAATCATCATGTGGAATTCGTATGGCGGATAATCCGCACATGTTCCTACAACCAATTTTCCCGAGGCTTTTATCTTTTCCAATTTGTTAGCCGGCTCCGCTTGTTGCTTGTTTGAATTGTCCGACTGCGTATTTTGACTCGAACTGTCCGCCGGTTTGCCGCATCCGACCAATAAAATCATTCCCGCTATCAGTAAACTCATTATCTTTTTCATGTTGAACTCCTCACTTCTCTCTAACAATTTACAAAAAAGCTTACCATTTTGTTACTTTCGCCATTTGAAATCCGCCTCAGTCTTTTCATAATTCCTCCAAATAAAAAAGCCCGCCTCAAACTAAGAGGCGAGCATAAACTCACGGTACCACTCTAATTAATTCATTTTCACGAATCATCTCTGGCATTTAACGCATGCAGCGTGGAAGATACTTGCAAAAAGCTTTGTCAATCCAATCTCAACGACCCTTTTCACAATGCTTTGATTATCGATCTTCCATCAACATCGACTCGCTGTAAATCGCTACAATGCTACTCTTCGTATCAACGATAAATATGAAATTGTATTTTGGTTTCGCCTAGCATACCTCATCATTGATACCTCCTTCGCATTTTGTGATTTGTAAATTTCCTCAAAAAATCCGATTTGAACTTTCCTACTCAACAAATAATTTTTAAAAACTTACACTTTAAATTGTTGAATTTCATTTCCTAATGATTTCTTAGATAATAAAACTTTTTCTCGGTCTTGTCAATACTTTTTTAAAATTTGATACTATATTTTAACTTTCCCTAAAGTGAAAAAGTAATTTCCACTTGGCGGGAGTCAAAGTAGAAGTTAGTCTTACAAGAAATTCCACTTTGTAAAAAGTAGAAATAAGACTTACAATATTTATCAGACAGCCGCAGAAAGGAAATCATTCATGGAGA
>JBGZSM010000027.1:0-9470 GCA_041853585.1 Filifactoraceae bacterium | reverse complement strand
TATAGGTATCGGGGTCGTATAATTCTTTTTCGTTGGTCTCATAAATTCTCCTTTGCAAAATTGGATTTTCATACCTCAATCTCAAAATAGAAATTTGATTTAGCATCGAAAATATAAAATCATGGATTTTTATTTTCGTATTTCAATTTAACTTTGGATTTCAGAATTTAAATCGCATCGAGTGCTCAAAGCATTTTTCGATTATCCAATCAGTTTATTTGAATTGCTGTTTTATGATGATAAAATTTTTGTCATTTAATTTGAATTATAGTTATCGCGTTGTGCATTGTCAATCTGTTTTAACAAAATTCTACACATCTATCATAATTGAATTTGTGAACGGGGAGTTGTTTTCGTCAAAATTCAAAAGGGATTTGTTCAAAATTTGAAAAAGCAGGTTGGGATTTTTCACAAAGGAAATTTATTTTTATCTTACTTTTTTAATAATGAGCGAAGATATTGCCTCTGATTTTCATTTTACACAAATATTTCATACAAATTTAGTAGTCTTTCTTGAATAAAATCGGTTTTTAAGATAGAATATAATGATAGTATGTACTACAAAGGAGGCACTATGTTAAATACTACAAATCAATACGGAACGATATCTGTAAATAAAGAAGTAGTGGCGAAGATAGCAAGCGTTGCAGCGTCGGAATGCTATGGCTTGGTTGGAATGGCTTCCAAAAAACAAGCAGGGGATGTTCGAACTGCTGTCCAGACAAAATGATTTTAAAGGAATCGAAGTGATATTAGATGAGGACAGAATCATTATTGAGATGTCGGTTATCATTCAATATGGGACAAAAATTTCGGCAGTCGCTGACAACATTATAGACACTGTAAAATATTATTTAGAAAGCCAAACTGGGTTCAAAGTTCAAAAAATAGGAATTTCAGTAAAGGGCGTCAGAGTACAAAAATAACTGGAGGATGTAAATGAACACAATAGATGGCGCTTTACTACGCGAAATGATTGTGTCCGGAGCGAATAAATTGACCAACGATAAACCGATTATCGACAAGCTCAATGTATTTCCCGTTCCGGATGGAGACACAGGAACCAATATGTCACTTACGATTGCATCGGCGATATCCGAGTTGAACAAGGAGCGGAGCAATGAGTTGACCAATATTGGAAAAGCCGTTTCAAAAGGTTCGCTGATGGGAGCAAGAGGAAACTCGGGCGTTATACTCTCGCAAATTCTGAGAGGTTTTGCAAAAGGAATTGAAAACAAAGAGAATTTGGATGCCAAATCATTTGCGAAAGCATTGAAAGAGGCATCCAATGTTGCGTACACTGCTGTAATGAAACCGGTGGAAGGAACGATTTTGACGGTCATTCGAGAGACATCGAGTTTCGCGGTGCATTTGTCAAAACAAAATCCGAATATCGGGATGAGCGAATTCTTGAACAAGCTCTTGGATGAGGCGAGAAATTCACTCGCACGCACACCGGATTTGCTCAAGGCGCTCAAGGAAGCCGGCGTTGTCGACTCGGGCGGAAAAGGTCTCGTATCTTTCTTGGAAGGTGCGGTGCTCGGCTTTGAAGGCAAAATGGTTGAGCGTAAAGAAGCGAATCAAATCGACTATGATGAGTTTATGGCGAATGATATCCATATTTTTGAAGGAGAAATCAAATACGGATATTGTACCGAGTTTATGGTAATTGATGCGGACATCGAGCCCGATGTGCTTCGTGCAAAAATCGAAGCGATGGGGGATTCCATGGTAGTGGTCGGCGATGATAATATTATCAAGACGCATATCCACACCAACGACCCGGGAGCGGTGCTTGCGATTGCGGGCAGCTTCGGCGCATTGGACAGAATCAAAATCGAAAACATGCGTCTGCAACAAAAAGCGTTGACGCAGGAATCGTCGCCGAAGAAAAAAAATAAATACGGAATCATTTCCGTCGTCATGGGCAAGGGCATGGAAAGCATTATGAAAGATTTGCATGTCGACCATGTTATTGAAGGCGGTCAGACGATGAATCCGAGCACGCAGGATTTTGTCAAAGCGATTCAGGGAATTCATGCGGAAAATATTTTGATATTCCCGAACAACTCCAACATCATTATGGCTGCTAAGCAGGCGAAGGAGCTCGTAACGGATAAAAATGTAGTCGTCATTGAAACGAAGACTATTCCGCAGGCGATTGCAGGAATGTTGGTTTTTGATGAGCATGCGGATGTAAAGACCAACGAAGCGGCAATGACGGAGGCGAAACAAAATATCAAATCCGGACAAGTAACCTATGCGGTGCGTGATACAAGCTCCAACGGAATCGAAATCAAAGACGGCGATATTATCGGAATTGCGGATTCCAATATAGTATGCAGCGAAAAATCCATTGAGCATGCCGTGTTGAAATTACTTGAAAAAATGACGGACGACGATGACATCATCACACTGTATTATGGAGAGGATGTTTCGGAAGAAGATGCTGAAGCGATGAGAGAAAAAGTGGAAGCGATTTATCCCGATATGGATATCGAACTCGTGTGCGGCGGACAACCGATTTATTACTACTTGGTTTCCGTTGAATAAATGGCTGAATAGATGAAAATTAAAATTCCCGATGCAGAGTAAATTTCTTTGTATCGGGATTTTTTATTAAGATTTTTTCTTTTTACAAGGATTTATTAAAGAAAATCAAAAAAAAGCTTGAAATAAGGTAAAACTATTGATACAATAACATTGTTAAAGTAGCGTTATCGTTCACATATTTGGAGGTAAAAATGAAAAATAAAGTTGTAGAGCTTAGCCAGGCGATTGATTTGGTTAAGGATGGAATGACGATTATGGTGGGAGGATTTTTGGGAGCCGGCTCACCGGAAAAATTGATTGATGCGATTGTCGCAAAAGGAGTGAAAAATATTACTCTGATTGCAAATGACACCGGCTTTGTAGATAGAGGCGTTGGGAAATGGGTTGTAAACAAGCAGGTTAAACATGCGATGGCAAGCCATGTCGGAACAAATAAAGAAACCGGAAACCAAATGAACTCCGGCGAAATGCAAGTGACATTGGTTCCTCAAGGAACTTTGATAGAGCGAATTCGTTGTGCGGGAGCCGGACTTGGCGGCGTACTCACTCCGACCGGACTTGGCACAATCGTTGAAGAAGGCAAGCAAAAAATCACAGTGGATGGAAAAGAATATCTTTTGGAAACGCCACTTAAGGCGGACATCGCCCTTGTGTATGCAACAATTGCTGATAAAAAAGGAAATCTTGTTCATTCAAAAGCAACTAAGAACTTTAACCCATTGATTGCGATGGCGGCGGATACGGTAATCGTTCAAGCGGACAAAATCGTTGAAGTGGGTGAAATCGACCCGGATGATGTTCATACACCGGGAGCAGTTGTAAATTATATTGTGCAAGGATAGGAGAGAATATGTCAAGAGAACTGATAGTAAAGCGAGTTGCTAAAGAGCTTAAAGATGGGGATGTAGTAAATTTAGGGATAGGCATGCCGACCATGGTTGCAAATTATATTCCGGAGGGAATGGATATTACTTTTCAATCCGAAAACGGATTCTTAGGACTTGGACCGGCACCGGCGGAAGGTAAAGAAGATCCGATGATTGTCAATGCGGGCGGAATGCCGGTAACAATTAATCCGGGCGGTATGTTCTTTGATTCTTCGACATCCTTTATGATTATTCGTGGCGGCCATGTGGATGTGACCGTACTTGGTGCATTGCAGGTTGACGAAAAAGGAAATCTTGCAAACTGGATGATTCCGGGCAAAATGGTTCCGGGAATGGGTGGAGCGATGGATCTTGTTGTCGGAGCGAAAAGAGTTATCGTTGCGATGGAGCATACGGCAAAAGGTGCGCACAAAATTTTGAAAGAGTGCACATTGCCATTGACTGCGGCTGCGCAAGTAAATATGATTATCACCGAAATGGGTGTGATGGAAGTGACTCCGGAAGGTATCGTACTTCGGGAGATTGCGGAAGGCGTAACCGTTGAGCAAATTCAAGAAGCGACCGAAGCGAAGTTGATTATTCCTGCGGATTTGAAAAAGATGACCGTATAATTGTATTTGCTGAAACGAGTCAAAACAAATTGCAATACGAAATCAAAATAACAATCGAAATGGAGTTGTTACGGAATGGAATTTTCCTTCTGCAGCAGCTCCTTTTTGTTTGATAGATGCGCATAACAAGTTATCATTCAAAAGCAAAAAAATAAAATTGAGCGCTATGGAGAGTTTATGATATTTGGAATCTTTTCGGCAGCATATTTTGAGATAAAATTTGGCAAAAGATTCGACGAAAAAATATAGAATGCTGTTGCAATTCCCTATCGGATTTTCACAGAAAATACTGTGTGCGCTGACAAGTTGTGATATAATGATAACAAGACTGGATTGAAAAATTCCAAAGTCGCAACTATGGTGCTTTGGTCTCTTATACTACGAATGTTTTTATAAGGTATATTTTGTTGGAATGGGTTCGCCGACATATGATATGAAAATTTATGGCGAGTTGTTTTGTGCGATATTTAAGGCATGATTTTGTTTGAAGCCTTACGAAGCCTAATGGCTTTATTTGTTGAGTACATATTTTGCATTGAAATTGGAAATTCACTTTGTCTTAAAAAGTAAAGTATGTGATTGGATTGCTTCGGAAACTTCTTCTATCATGCTTTTGTTTACAAATTATTGTTTATTAAAATGCTGGAAATTTGATTGTCTTTGACGAAACGATAAATGGAAGGGAGACAATAAAGATGAAATATATAGAGACTCCATGGCTTAAAGTAAGCCGATTTTCAGGTATCGGTTTCGGAATTCCGTTTACTCTGTTGGGAATTTTTTTGTATTATAATAACGCTAATACAGCTTTTTTGTTCAATGGTGTCCTGTGGATTACTGTTGCATTATTGCTTATATTAAAAGCTAGGTGGGATGAATACCGACTGAAAAAAATAATGAACTACGGCGATTGTTATGAGGCCTCTCGCATCAAAGTAATTCCATTAAACATGGTTAGGATTGGAAGTTATATAACGGCTCGTATCAAGTGTGCGTATGAAGTTAATGGGGTGGAGCATAAGACTATAAGTGGTCTTTACCTTTTATCACCGTTGGATAAATTAGAAAATCTACATGTAGTAGTTTATGTAAGCAAAAGTAATAAAAATCGATACGGAGTGGTTGCTTTTAGAAAAGAAGATATTTTTGAGGTTTAGTTCGAATTATAATGCTGTGTAAGAGGTAAAATAATGAACATTAGTTTAAATAGTATATGTATTCGAAATGCAGTTCTTGCTGACTGCCGGCAGCTTGCTGATTGGTGGAATGATGGAGCTGTTATGGCGCACGCCGGATTTCCAAACGGGATTGCTACGACTCCAGATGAAGTCAGCAGGCTAATTGTGCATGGCTGTGATGAAAAAGGGCGTACATTGATTATTGAATATGGTGGGCGTTCTATCGGAGAAATGAATTATCGCAACATAGGTGACCACACAGCAGAAATCGGCATCAAAATATGCGAGTCCGATTATCAGGAGAAGGGACTCGGGCGAATCATTCTGAGTTTGTTTATCAAAGAACTATTTTCCACAGGATTTTTGAAGATCGTTTTGGATACGAACCTGAAGAATCTTAGAGCACAGCATATTTACGAATTGTTGGGCTTTCAAAAGATAAGAGTAAATCATGACGCGTGGACAGATCAATTGGGTGAATGGCAATCGTCTATTGATTATGAACTGATACCGCAATATTTCCGAGATTACTCTATCAATCATAAGATTTAGATAACAACCTCCGGTTTTACGAGGTGTGCCTACTTAATGGGCAAACCATAAATAAAGAAAACAAAGAGTGACGGAAGTACAAAGCAGAGAAAAAATCGTTAGGTTTTTAAAAACCTTTGGCGTGAAGAGCCGGAGGACTATCCTTTGTGCGGAGGGAAGCTTGATTATTTTCATAAAAAGGCAAAGAAAAGTAATAGCGGGCTAGGTATGCACATCTTGCGGAGAACATTTTTAGGGCATTGAGATACGGTATCGGCTCAATGATTGATTAAAATCTTTAGCCGAATAAAATGGAAGGTTTTTCCAAAAAGAGGGAAGAAGGAGGACAAATGACCAAAGTGTATTATGTGAGGCATGCAGAGTCGAATTATGAGAATCATGATGACAGGATGAGGGAGCTTACTGAAAAAGGACTGAGGGATCGTAAAAAGGTGACAGAGTTTTTGCGAGATAAAGAGATCGCGGTGGCGGTATCTTCTCCGTTTAAAAGGGCAATTGATACAATCAAAGATTTTACAGAATCGGTCGGAGCGGAAGCTGAGATCATAGAAGATTTTCGGGAAAGAAAAGTTGACAGTGCATGGATCGAAGATTTTAACGCATTCTGTCGCAGGCAATGGTCTGATTTTTCTTTTAAGCTATCGGACGGAGAATGTTTGAAGGAGGTACAAGAGAGAAATATTAAGGCTTTACAAAAGCTGATAGAAAAGCATAACGGAAAAAATATCGTATTGGGAGGTCATGGAACAGCTCTATGTACTATCCTTAACTTCTATGATTCCTCTTTCGGTTATTCGGATTTTGTTAAGATGAAAGCAAAAATGCCTTATATCGTTGAATTTGTGTTTGATGAGGACTTGCGATGCAGTGAGATAATCAGACATGAGGTTTAGCAATAATCAAGTAGCTATTGTTTGGGATGATTATCGAAAATTTTACAAGATTTAACTTGTGGGATTTAGGGTGCACTGATAGCATAAGTTGGTAAGGATATTGAGAATGAAGGATATTGGGAATGTAGCAGTTATGCATCGTCAGGAGAACACAATATTCTTGAGATTATAGCATCACTCTTGATACGGATGATACTAAATAATTCAAAAGCTACGAAAAACAGGTATAAAAACAACTAAAAACAGGAACTAAAGAAATACTGATTAGGATATAGAGAAACAAATAGGCTATGGTAATTAGTGAGTGGGAGTTGTTACGGAATGAGTTTTTCATTCTGTACTAGCTCCTTTTTTATTTTGAAATTTGGTATAAAATCATTCAAAAGCAAAAAATAGAATTGAGCGCTATGGAGAGTTTATGATATTTGGAACCTTTTCGGCAGCATATTTTGAGATAAAATTTGGCAAAAGATTCGACGAAAAAATATAGAATGCTGTTGTAATCCCTTATCGGATTTTCACAAAAAATACTGTGTGCGCTGACAAGTTATGATATAATGATAACAAGACTGGATTGAAGAATTCAAAGGAGGATGCCGATGGCGAGAATAAAAATTCGGGAATGTACCCAATTCGACAAAGATATGTGGGTGGAGCTTAATAAAGAGTTTATGGAATATGAAGCGAATGATTCGGATGTGTGGGATTACATAAATCGAATCAGTGAACGGGAGCTTGGCGAAGTGTTTGACGATGCGATGCAGAGCAAGGAGCAGATTTTGCTGCTGATGATTGAGGCGGACGGATATTCCGTGGGCTTTGTCAATGTGTTGCGCGGTTTCAGCATTTGGTCGAGAGGAAAGATGTTGACCATCGACGATATGTATATTCGAGATGAATATCGAGACCAGGGTCTCGGTACGGAGGCGATGAAATACATCGAAAATTTTGCAAGAGAGAACGGATACAAAAGAGTGCAGGCGCTCGGCAACAAAACGAATAAAAAGAGTAATGTGTTCTATGTGGCGAAAGGCTATATGGCAACCGATATGAATTTGTTTGTAAAATATTTTAAGTAGAGGCGGGAGGTCTTATGCCGGATAAAAGCAAATTGTTGGAGCAGTATCCAAAGCTCCAAGCGATGAAGGAGATGAAGGAAGTGCTTTGGCTCAACGAGGAGCTGGAGTCTTTTGAGAAAGCGATGCAAAACATCTCCGTCAAAAAAGCGGATATGATGGAGGCGAGTGAGCGTTTGATTCGTTTTGCACCATTTATCAAATCGGCTTTTCCGCAGACGCAGGAAGCAGGCGGAATCATCGAGTCGCCTTTTGTGAAGATAGAGAAAATGAAAGCCGCGGTTGAAAAGCTTTATCATGTTCAAATCGCCGGCGATTTGTTTTTAAAATGCGACAATGCACTTCCGATTTCCGGTTCCATCAAGGCGCGCGGCGGCATCTATGAGGTTCTCAAACATGCCGAAGAATTGGCGATTGAGCACAAGATGCTCGACAAAAATGAGGATTACAGCAAATTGGACAGCGATGAGATGCGTGCATTTTTCGGGAAATATCATATTGCGGTCGGCTCGACCGGCAATTTAGGACTGAGCATCGGCATCATGAGTGCAAAACTCGGTTTCAAAGTGACGGTTCACATGTCATCGGATGCAAAGGCTTGGAAAAAGGCGCTGCTTCGGGAAAAAGGAGTCGAAGTCATCGAGTATGCGGATGATTACAGCAAGGCGGTTGAAGAAGGACGCCGACTGTCGATGCAGAATCCGAACAGCTACTTTGTCGATGATGAAAATTCCGTCAATCTCTTTATGGGATATTCGGTGGCGGCGTTGCGATTGGAAAATCAGCTCAAGGAGCTGGGCATTGCGGTGGATAAAGCGCATCCGCTTTTTGTCTATCTGCCTTGCGGTGTTGGCGGCGGACCGGGCGGTGTGGCTTTTGGTCTCAAAAATGTGTTTGGCGATGCGGTGCATTTCTTCTTTGCAGAACCGACACATTCGCCATGTATGCTCTTGGGTTGCATGACCAAGACGCATGACGAATACTCGGTGCAGGATTTCGGAATCGACAATAAGACGATAGCCGATGGTTTGGCGGTGGGACGCGCATCGGGCTTTGTCGGAAAGACTCTGGAGCATTTGGTCAGCGGATGTTTCAGCGTGCAGGATGAAACCATGCTCAAATTGCTCGCGCTGATGACGGACAGCGAAAATATTTCCTTAGAGCCGTCCGCTTTGGCAGGCTTCGGCATCTTTGAATTTGCGGATGGCGATTTGAAAAAATATATCGAAAAGCATGGTATCGACGAGCGCAATATTACCCATATCGCATGGGCGACCGGCGGCTCGATGGTGCCGAAGGAGATTCAACATAAAGATTATGAAAGCGGAAAGAAATTGCTTTAGAAAATCGAATGTTAGAATCGACTTTCTGAAATCGTGTTGAAAAATTTGAAATGGCTTCGAAAAATTTGCTTATTAAAAATCGAAATAAAGGACATATATAAAGGAAGTGATTTTTTTAGGAAAAACTAAAAGTCTGAAAAAATTGCGAGTGGATGAAAAGCGATGAGATGTTTCAAAGCGGTTCTAGGGAAACAAAAGTATTTTCAAAGAATTATTGGCAGAATAAAATTTTACGAACTAAATTGCAATAGCAAATGCATATTTTGTAGAAAAAATTGAAAAGCACTAAATTCAACACATGGAACGGGTACTTGCAGAACAGAATTTAGTCGGATGCCGTCAAGACCAAAAGAGAAACGAGTCTTGATGGCATGACG
>JBGZSM010000026.1:0-6680 GCA_041853585.1 Filifactoraceae bacterium | reverse complement strand
TCTAATGTTAGATGTGAAAATGATTTTGACTTCTCCATGAATGATTTCCTTTCTGCGGCTGTCTGATAAATATTGTAAGTCTTATTTCTACTTTTTACAAAGTGGAATTTCTTGTAAGACTAACTTCTACTTTGACTCCCTCCAAGTGGAAATTACTTTTTCACTTTAGGTCTTTTGAGAGTAGTCGGGTTTTGTTTTGCAAATATTTACTTTGAAGCGTCACTATGGTATAATGAAACATCTCAAATAGAACAAGCGCCAGAGCCAAGTTGGCTGACGAGGATAAGGGTTATCGAAAATTCGGCGGGTGCCCTTAGGGCTTCACAGTCCATAGAAATTTAACAAAAACATGGAGTAATCCGTGAACAAAATAAATTTCATGTGAATGACTTTTGTCATGCACTACTATTTGAGAAAAAAATTGAGGGAGGCACAAAAATGTGCGGGATAGTAGGCTATATTGGAAATAAAAGAGCACAAAATATTATTATTGAAGGGCTCGAAAAATTGGAGTACAGGGGATATGACTCATCAGGAATTGCTCTCGTCAACGGAGATAAAATATCGATGGCGAAATTCAAGGGTCGTCTTTCTGTACTTCATGATTTTACGGAGAAAAATCCGATCGACGGATTTGTCGGTATCGGACATACGAGATGGGCAACGCATGGTGCGCCGTCAGATACGAATTCGCATCCTCATTTGAATGAAGAAGCGAGCATTGCGGTTGTTCATAACGGAATTATCGAAAATTACCTGGCGCTCAAAGAGGAACTGCAGAGCAGAGGGTATCGATTTGTTTCTGAAACGGATACGGAAGTCATCACGCATCTTATCGATTTTTATTATGAAGATGATTTGCTTGAGGCGGTAAAAAAAGCGATCAAAAGGTTAAAAGGTGCCTTCGCGATAGGCGTGATTTCGCAAAAAGATCCGAATCGAATTATCGCAGTTCGTAAAGAGTCTCCGCTTATTGTAGGAATTGGCGAAGAAGAAAACTTTATTGCATCTGATGTACCGGCGATTTTGAATTATACAAGAGATGTTTACTACATTGATAACGGAGAAATAGTGGATTTGACTCCGCAGAGCGTAACGGTCTATGACTTTGACGGCAATATAGTTCAAAAAGAAAAACATAAAGTGGAATGGTCGGTTGAGGCGGCATCCAAAGGCGGATATGAACATTTTATGCTCAAAGAAATTTTTGAGCAGCCGCAAGGCATTTCCGATACGATCAATCGACGCATCGACGAGGACGGTTATATTCGATTGGACGACATCAAACTTTCAACGGAAGAGCTCGATAGAATCAAAAAAATATATATCGTTGCTTGCGGAACGGCTTATAATGCAGGTCGGGTTGGAAAAATTGCGATTGAAAAACTTGCGAACATTCCGGTAGAAACGGATATCGCATCCGAGTTCCGATATAGTGAGCCTTTTGTGGATGAAAATACCCTGCTCATTTTAGTCAGTCAATCCGGTGAGACGGCGGATACTTTGGCTGCACTTCGATACGCAAAACAAAAAGGAGCGAGAATTCTATCTATTACCAATGTGGTAGGTTCTTCTATTGCCAGAGAATCGGATGATGTATTCTATACTTGGGCGGGACCGGAGGTTGCCGTTGCAAGCACCAAAGCTTATACGACGCAAATCGTGGCATTGGTTATGATTGCTCTTAATATGGCAATAAAAAAGAATACCATATCACTTGAGGAATACCAACAAATTTTGGGTGAGATGAAACTTTTGCCGGAAAAAGTTGAACAAATCTTGGAGAAGACGGATGAAACGCAAAGCATCGGAGAAAAAATAAAAAACAAACAATCTCTATTCTATCTGGGGAGAGGAGCGGATTATCAAACAGCGATTGAGGGTGCGCTCAAACTCAAAGAGATTTCATATATCCATACCGAGGCATTTGCGGCGGGTGAGTTAAAGCATGGAACGATAGCACTTATCGAGGAGGATACACCGGTAATCGCCATCGCGACACAAAGTCATCTCATCGATAAAATGATTTCGAATATCACGGAGGTTAAAGCGAGGGGAGCCTATGTCTTTGCAATTACGACTGTTGGTGATCGTGAAGTGCAAAAAGCGGCCGATGAAGTTTTATACATTCCTGAAACTTTAGATATATTGCAGCCTGTACTTTCGGCTGTCCCGACACAACTTATCGCTTATTACACATCTCTTTCCAAAGGATTGGATGTAGATAAACCGAGAAATTTAGCGAAATCAGTAACGGTAGAATAAAAATCGAAAGCACTTTCCGTAAAATGAAGAAACTTTAAGATAAAAATAAGATTTCTTCGAAGGTATATTCATAGTGAGGGAAGTGCTTTTGTTGTCTTACAAAATATAAAAAGGTTGTTCGCGGCACAAAAATAATGTAAAATGAGAAGAGTATAAATTTGTTTGAGTAAAAGGAGATGAAATTGGAGCGCTATCCACTTGTTACCATCAACAAAGAAAAATTAACTCATAATACAAAAGCGGCAATCGAAATGACCGGCAGAAGAGGCATTATACCGGTTGCGGTTACCAAGCTTTTCCAAGGAGAACCTGAGATTGCACAAATTTTGTTGGACGCCGGAATTACCTCATTGGGAGATTCGCGAATCCAAAATTTAATCAAGATGAAGGATTTAAAAGCTGAAAAAATTTTGTTGCGTTTGCCTATGAAAAATGAAATCGACCAGCTTGTTGAATTTGCAGATATCAGTTTGAATTCCGAAGTGGATACGATTGAAGCGATTTCGAATTATTGTTTGGAGCATAATAAAAAACATAAAATTGTTCTAATGCTCGATATGGGTGATCGTCGTGAAGGAATTTTGGAAGAAGACCTGGATGAGACGGTTGAGCAGATTTTGAAGTTTAAAGGGGTCGAGTTGGTGGGACTCGGTGTAAATTTCGGCTGCTACGGTGGGATAATACCAAGTCCGGAAGCGATGGAGCGTTATCATCAGCATAAAATCCATATTGAAGATAAATTTAATATAAAATTTACTCATATGTCCGGCGGAAACTCCCTTCATCTACACATGATTTGGGAAGATATTTTGCCGGAGGGCTCCACTCATTTTCGATTGGGGCAATCCATCAATACCGGTGTTGAGGATAAGTACGGTGAAGTCATTGACGGATTTGTCGGCGATGTATATATGCTCTATGCGCAAGTTATTGAGAAGAAAACAAAGTCCTCGGTGCCTGTTGGTCAAATAGGCGTGGATGCTTTTGGAAATATTCCTGAATTTGAAGATGTGGGAGATATTAGGCGTTTGATTCTGGGGATTGGTAAGCAGGATGCCATTTTTACAGGATTGACACCAACCGATGAGGGCGTTAAAATTATTGGCGGCTCAAGTGACCATATGATTGTAGATATCACGGATGCGAAGAGAGAATTTAACATCGGTGATATATTGGAATTTAAGATGAGCTATTCATCTATTCTATCCGTTTTGAATTCGGATTATGTGTATAAAAAGATTATATAGTAGGAGAAAAACATGAATGTAGTAAGATTTGCACCTTCCCCGACGGGATTTGTTCATATAGGAAGTTTGAGAACTGCGCTTTACAATTATCTTTTTGCTAAGAAAACAGGTGGAAGATATTTGCTGCGAGTAGAAGATACCGACCAAACAAGATTGGTTGAAGGCGCTCTTGAAGGAATGCTTGAAGCAATGAAATGGGCCGGAATTGAACATACGGAAGGTGTTATGATTTCGGATGATGGAGAAGTTTATCAAAATGGGAAAAACGGTCCGTATATTCAGTCGGAGCGTCTGCCTATCTATCAAGAATATATAAAAATCTTGCTTGAAAAAGGAGATGCGTATCCATGTTTTTGCACAAAAGAGAGATTGGATGCGGTTCGAGAAGAGCAAAAGGCCAAGGGAGAAAACTTCAAATATGATGGTCATTGCAGACATTTGACCAAAGAGCAAATTGAAGAAAATATGAAGAATAATGTTCCTTTTGTTTATCGATTAAAACTACCGGAGAACACGGATATCACATTTACCGATGTTGTTCGCGGAACGGTTACGGTTAATACAAATGATATGGACGATCAGGTGTTGATGAAGACGGATGGTTTTCCAACCTATCATTTTGCCGTGATCGTCGATGACCATTTGATGGAAGTTACCCACATTATCCGTGGAGAAGAGTGGCTGCCATCTACTCCGAAGCATGCATTTTTATATAAAGCTTTCGGTTGGGAAGCTCCGGTTTTTGTTCATTTGCCTAATATCTTGAATTCGGATAAAAAGAAATTATCCAAGAGACAGGGCGATGTGGCCGTTGAGGATTTTAAGAAAAAAGGATATTTGAAAGAAGCGTTGGTAAATTATGTTGCCTTGCTCGGTTGGTCGCCGGATGATAATCAAGAGATTTTCTCAATGGAAGAACTTGAAAAAGCTTTTTCTTTGGAAAAAGTCTCCAAAAGCGGCGGTGTTTTTGATGTCCAAAAGCTCAACTGGATGAATAATCAATATATAAAAGCTTACGATTTGGATTCACTTACCAAATTATGTATTCCTTATATTGTCGATGCGGGTCTGATGAGCCAATCTGAAGCACAGGAAAAATACGAATGGCTTCGATTAGCCGTGGAAACTTTGCGCGAATCAATGGACTATCTAAGTGTTTTTCCGGAAAAAGTAAAGATGTTTTTGGGCGATTATCCAAGTGAAATTGATGCGGATGCCGCGGAATTTATGAAAAATGAGCATATGCAAGATTTGGCAAAATATTTGGGAGAAAAACTGAATCAAGCGAAATCGGATTTGTCCCCGGAGGATATCAAAAAACTGTTTAAAGAAATTCAGAACGAATCCGGAATCAAAGGTAAAAATTTATTTATGGGAAGCCGAGTATTGCTGACCGGTCAGATGCATGGCTCGGATATCAACAATATGCTTTCGCTTATCGGAAAAGAAAAACTGCTTGAGCGCTTGGAAGCGGCAAAGAAACATCTTTAAAATCCATTTGAATTGAAATGTATAACAGGCTGGGTAATTACTCAGTCTGTTCATTATAGAAAGGAAGCAAATGTTTGAGTTAGATAAAATTATCATCTATAAAGCGATTATTCATACATTCTATAAAGATGAAGAAAATCCACACTGTGCTAACTACGAGATTGATCATGAAGAAGAGCTATCCCATGGTCTGCTTAATCTATATCTTGAAAAAATAATGAATTCCAATCAGATGAAATGGGCGACTTTTGGAGAGAACAAAGAGGTGGAACAAGTTCTGGAAGAATTGGACAAAGATCCTGCTATTTTTGTAGATGTGACAAAGGATTTGGCGGAATTGATGCATAAACAAATTCATAAATATATGGATTTCTTACCATCATGTGATATCGCGTTCGTTCTTTTTGAGATGCAGGATGTGCTCTATTTTGCCGGATTAAAATTGAATCATAAAGATTTGTATGTTCGAAAAACGGAAGTGTCGCCGGGCGGAGAGCTGAATGTGATTCGCAGAAGCAATGATCTGTACCTTGCGCCGAAAGGAAGTATTGAAGAAGGATTTATCGTTCATTTGAAGTATATGGACATTGCTCTTTTGGATAAAGAATATAAAATTGAAGGTGAAAAGACAGGTTTTTTTGGCGATTTGATTTTTAAATTGGATAAAGGGATGAGCGAAAAAGAAAAGCTCAAATCTTTCAATCAGATTAACAAAAGACTTCAAGAGAAATTCATCGGCGAAGATTTGGAGCAAAAAGCCCAAATAAAAAAAGCAATCAGTGATACATTGGTTGAAACCGGAAAATTGGATGTGGAGATGGCTTTGGACAAAGCTTTTGAAGAAGGACAGGAAATAAAGAGTATATATAAAGAAGCTTTAGGTCGCGCACAACTGGATAAAGAAAAAATTGAAGTGGCAAGTACAGTGGCCAGAAAAAGATTTGATGTTCAAAAAATTACTACAAGCACGGGCATTGAGATCTCAATTCCGGTCGAATACTACGAAGACAGCACAAAGTTGGAAATTGTTTCCAATGGTGACGGAACAATTACTTTTATTATAAAAAATATCGATGAGTTCACGAGTAATTAATATTGAAGCCTTTTAGAACAGACGGGTAAAAACATTTGTTGTTTTGAACAGCCGGTAGGGAACGGCAATTTATTTTTACAGTCGTTTTATTGGGTATTGATTAAGAAAAACAGATAACGATTAATAATTTATAAAGAGGTATCGTTCTTTTCTATCCGTTTTATTCCTGTTCTTATCTCGTGACATAGAAATATAGAAATGAAAATAAATACTCTGAGCAATCAATCGAAAAAAATATATAAAGTCAAAAAAAGTAATTGACATCATTTGTGAATGATGATATTATAATCAAGCACTAAAGTTGCAGGAGAGAATAATAAAATCAAAAGATTTATTGAGGATTTTACGGTATATAATAATGAAGCTTTTTATTTCAAATTGTTTACCGTTTTGTTATGAATTAAGGCTTTAAAAAAACTGAAATATAAAAACAAAAAAACTTTAAAAATCTTCTTGACAAATAAAAAGTTCTCCAGTATACTAATAAAAGTCGTCACAAACGACAGAAGCCAAGCGAAGCCGATTAGAATTGTTAATGGGTAGCGCGGATTTAATCACAATGAAATGAGGAACTCATTTCGACC
>JBGZSM010000025.1:0-13959 GCA_041853585.1 Filifactoraceae bacterium | reverse complement strand
TCCGCTCTCATTTACTCTAAAAATCTCAAATCTTGCTCCTGCAATCGGATTTTGATTTTCATCTTGAAGAGTGATTGTCAGATTTTCCTTTTTCCTAATATTGATGATTTCAATGATGCGTTCTTTTCCTCCGCCTTCCACAGTCAAAGGTTTTTGTTGCGATTTATCATAATGAGCATGCTCGCTTATTTGCGTAATGGTGTAATTTCCCGGAGCCATTTCGATGGTTGCCGCCCCATCCGCTTCAGTTCTAATTATTTTTGAAAAGTTGTTATCGCCGGTAATTTGCAATTCGATATCTTCCAGCAATTCTTTTTCAGCATCCGACTCTTTTTCTTTCCCGACAAGAATTATCCTTATCCTATCCGGTTTCAACTGATTTACGAAATTAACCTCTATCTTGCGATTATCGTCTATTCGAATATTTTGAGAAGCCGGCAGTTGATATCCTTCTACTGCTTTTTGCGTGACGGTATATTCTCCAATTGGCAAAGGAATGATTACCTCTCCATTATTCACTAAGATGTTTTCGCGAACTTTTTCCCCGTTCTCCATAATATCAACAAAAGCATTCAGCGGTTCGCCTTTTTGATTTTTAACCGCTATTTTCAGAGTTCCTTTCTTGAGCTCATTCTCAAAAGTTACATCGGTTTTTTGATTGCTCAAAACTTCAATCGTTTGTCCACCAACCTGTTTATATGCCGCAGGATAAGTTTTTTGTCGAATAATATAATTTCCCGTCGGTACATCGGATGCCAATAGATTTCCATTGCTCTGCTTCGTGAATGAAATATTGCTGTAAGGAATCATAGTGTTCTTCAATAATAATTCATACTCCACCCCTTCTATAAGACGGGCACTTTCTTTATCAATCGATTTCACTTCAATACTCCCGACTTCTCTTCTGCTGACAAAATTTGCCTCTACCGGAGTGATTTCATCGTTTACCACTACCGTAATCTGAGTTGTATCTGCTTGAAATCCATTCGCCACCGTGGACATTTTTATTTCATATGTTCCATAAGGAATGTTCTCCAATAATTTCCCGTTCACCTCAGTCACTTGAATGTTTTCTTGATTAATAATTCCACTGCTTTTTTCAACCAGTCGAAATCTCGCTCCGGATACGAACATACCATTTGTATCTCTATTTGTAATTCTGATTTTCCCTTTTTTTCTCGGATTAATAAATTTCACTTCCGTAGAAACGGATGTGCCCTTTACCGTAACATTCTTTCGCCGAGATGTATTATCGAGAATATAACTGCTCGGCGTATCGAGTTGCTCAATAATATAATCTCCAGGATGCAAATTTTCAATCAAAATAATTCCTTCCGAATCGGAAATTGTATGAATTGTGGAATTGCCTTTATTTATTCGAAAGCTTCCACCTTTTATGAGCTTCTGCTTGTCATCGATATTTTCTATCAACAAACTCCCATACGGACGAGTTTCAGCACTTCCTCCACCTTCCAACAACCTATATACTCGAGGTTCCTGATTTACTCGAACGCCTGTCGCCTCAAAAGAAGCTGAATACACGATGGAGTGACTTTTCGGATAAGCGGTTTTGTATAGGATAATCCCGCGCTTATTCGTAAAAGACGCTCCGGCTCGTATCGTCATCGTCAAACCGTCCGCCGATATAGAAATATTATTTTCAGGAATCGGAATTCTTGTCGAATTATCCCAAAGCTGTTCTCCGGCGGCATTATAGTCGATTGCATGGGCTTCAATACTGTCCGTCGAACTGTAACCCTTGAATTTTGCGCCTTGAATTTTCAATGTTATGACCACATTTCTCAAATCCCGTTTTGCATAATTAACACGAATCGCCCAAAGCACACTATCATCCGTTTGACTTGCCTGCCCCGACATCGGCAAATCATAAAATACTTCATCTATATTCAAAACTCCTATTTTTAGAGAAACGGATTGGGTAAATGCTTGTCCATAAAGCACTTGATATTTGAGTTCAATATTCTTTAAACCGGAAGAAGTTCCGGGTTGTGCCTTTACAGTTGCTTTGACAAAAGCCTTCCCATTATCTATTGATTGCGTGGAAGCATTGTGATTAAATGTTATTCGCATCCTGTTTTGGTGGTTTTCTCTTCTTACTTGCCCCGTTGCAATGCTGACTTGCGACGAGTTTTTTACATCGAAATTAAATCGGTCGTTGTCTTTTAGAATCCCTTCAACCGACAGTTCATCCGGCAAAATAATTTCAAAATAATCTCCGGAGCGGACTCTCTTGTCTTTCAAATTAAATTCGACCTGCACATTTACTTCGCTGTAATTATCCAGTTCAAAGTTATTTTTTGGATTTTCGTTTACTCCAACTTTGTTAATATACACATCGGTAACAACATCAGCACGATAGGTGCCGGTAGATGCCTCTGCGAATATTATGAAATGCAAATTTATGAGGATAATCGCCAAAAGTATGAACCATACTTGACTTTTTAATTCTTGAGTCTTCATAAGAACCCCCTAAATATCTTTACAATAATTTCGACTTGTTTCAAAAAATCATTACATTTTTTACACCGACAAAAAATTGTAGATTTGCTTATCATCTCCTTATTTTGGGAATACATAACATTGAGAGAATAAATTTAAGGAGGATTTATGAACGAAGTTATTAAAAATATACAAAATCATCGCAGCATCCGAAGCTATACCGGTGAACCGATTCGCGATGAAGATTTGCAAACCATTTTAAAATCCGCAATTCACGCACCGTCTTCCATCAACGGGCAACAATGGAGCGTCATCGTGGTAAAGGACCAGGCGAAAAAGGATAGAATTGCAGAACTTACCGGCGGTCAGGAATGGATATCAAAAGCATCCGTATTCCTTGTATTTGTGATGGATTATCATCGCGCGGCGAAACAACTGGAAAAAGCGGGGATGGAATTTAAAAATATCGACTCGATTGAAGCCATCATGGTGGGCTCCGTCGATGTCGGACTGGCATTCGGCAATGCGATGAATGCGGCGGAATCTTTAGGCTATGCGATCGTACCAATCGGTGCGATACGAAATGAGCCTTACGAAATGATAAAAATGCTTGATTTACCGAAATATGTCTATCCGGTTTTGGGCATGTGCATCGGTGTAAGTGCCACCGAACAGCCGCTCAAACCGAGACTTCCTTACGATGTGGTCGTATCCGAAGAGACCTACAACGCGGATACGGATTCAGCCGTCGCAAAATACGACGAAACGATTCGTCAATATATGAAGGAAAGAAGCAACGGACAGGACGACTCCTGCTGGTCGGATAAAATCAAGCAGGTCTATTCCAAGGTTTATTTCCCGAAAGTCTATGACAGTTTGAAGCAAAAAGGTTTCAAAAACGAATGCTAATCTGATTATCTTAAAGAATACGATTCTGATTTTGCACAATTACCAAAACGATGAAAAAATTTCATGTAAAATCGGAATCCTTTGAGCAAAATTCATTGGCAATTCTATGAGATGATATTTAGAGAAGAAATAAACCTCCATCATTAAATTGAATGAAAATCAATTGAAAAAGAAAGGAATTTTATGAGCGAAGCATTAAAAAAGAGAAGCGAAATCCCTACCGAGCTGACATGGGATTTGAGCAGAATTTTTAAGAACGAAGAAGAATTTGAAAGTGCATGGAAGCAACTTCGTACAAAAACCGACGAGTTGGTGGATAAATACAAAAACAAAATCAAGGATTCGGATACCGTATTGGCATTGCTCAAAGCGTATGCCGAAGTTAATGTTTACATCAATCATATCTATAATTATGCCAGCCTGTCGCAAAGCGTCGATATGACCGACGAAACAAATCGCAAACGAATGAGTCGAACATCCGTGGATATGTCGGAAATTATGACGAAGCTGAAATTTGTGGAATCTGAATTGCTGGAACTCCCGGATGAAATCATGGAGGAATCGATTCAAAAAACCGACGAATTCAAAGTCTATCTGACACTTCTGAAAGAGAAGAAAAAACATCGACTTTCCGCAGAATGTGAAGAATTGTTGGCAACGCTTGAGCCGATACTTGATTTACCATATGAAGGTTACGGGACGACCAAGCTGTCGGATATTACCTTCCCGGATTTTGAAGTTGACGGAAAAACTTATCCGCTCAGCTATGTTTTGTTTGAAAACTATTATCAGCATCTTGCCGACACCAAGGTGCGTCGAGCGGCCTTTGACGCTTTCTCAAAGAAACTGCGTGAATATATCCACACGACGGCAAATTATTATAGCGCACAAACACAAATGGAAAAAACGCTGGCGACTCTACGAAAATTTGATTCCGTAATCGATTCTCTACTTTTCAGTCAGCGAGTGTCTCGAGACTTATACAATCGCCAAATCGATTTGATAACGAAACATCTTGCACCGCATATGCGACGATATGCAAAGCTTTTGCAAAAGGTGCATAAGATTGACAAAATGACTTTTGCAGATTTGAAAATTTCGTTGGATCCGGAATATGACCCAAGCGTAAGTATTGAAGAATCAAAAGAATATGTGCATGGCGCGCTTTCCGTTCTTGGTGAAGAATATGCAAATCTTGTGATGCGCTCCTACGATGAGCGATGGACGGATTATGCGCAGAATATCGGAAAATCGACCGGCGGATTCTGTGCAACCCCTTTCAAAAAAGGCTCTTACATTCTGCTTTCGTGGACGGGAACGCTTAGCGAAGTATTTACTCTCGTGCACGAGCTCGGTCATGCCGGACATTTCGGTTTGGCACAACAGCACAATAACATTTTTGAATCCAGATGTTCCACCTATTTTGTGGAAGCACCGTCAACCGCGAATGAAATGCTTCTATCCAACTATCTGATTCAGAAAAATGACGACCCGAGATTCCAACGATGGGTGCTTTCTTCGATGATTGGTAACACCTATTTCCACAATTTCGTAACGCATCTGCTGGAGGCAGCTTACCAACGAGAAGTCTATCTGGCGGTTGACCGCGGCGAATCATTGCAGGCAAGCGACTACAATCGTATCAAGAGACAAGTCTTGGAAGACTTCTGGGGCGATGCGGCAGAAATCATCGACGGCGCGGAACTGACTTGGATGCGACAGCCGCATTACTACATGGGTCTGTATCCGTACACTTACAGTGCGGGATTGACGATTGCGACCCAAATCAGCCAACGCATTTTGAAGGAAGGTCAGCCGGCGGCGAATGACTGGCTTGAAGTGCTGAAAGCCGGTGGAAGCAAAACTCCGCTAGAGCTTGCACAGATGGCGGGCGTAGATATTTCGACCGATAAACCGTTGATGGAAACCATCGAATATATCGGTTCCATCATCACAAGATTGGAAGAACTTACCGCGGAGCTTGAAAAATAATTCTCTCCTTTTGTAAATACGGATTGGAGGTTGCGATGAGAAAATTCTTTTTAATCTTAATTGTTGTTATGCTGAGCATGATATATGGCTGCAAAAAGTCGGATTTCCCAAAAGAGCCTTCCAAGCAAAATTCTTCATCCACAAAACAAGATGAGGAATTCAAAAGCATTCTTCTTCTGCCCGGCTCATCTATTGAAATTGATTTGAACGGAGACAGGACGAAGGAGCGCATCGTAATGGACGACAAGGGCGATTTGAAAGTCAACGGCATTGCGGATATTGAGTTTTTGGACTATGCCGTCAGCAATCCCCCGAATTCTCCGGAATCGGTTTTAATTGTCGACATCAATCGAGCCGATTCTCAAAAAGAAATCCTATTTTACAACGAGGGACCGAGTTTTGACCCCGAATGTAATTTCTATATCTGGAATGGAGATATGCAGTATATCGGAACCGCCTTTACCGCTTTGGATTTGGAAAATACCGAGCAGCAAATCAAGGGCGACGGCTATATTCAAGGCGAATTGCGTTTGGATGTTTTGCAAACATGGTTTTCAAATGCACAATGGGAATTGAACAAAAATAATGAAGTGCATCTGATTCAGCAATTGAAATTTGTTCCTACAAGTGCACAGCGGGAATATAAGCTGCTGAAGCCGATTAGAGTTTATAAAAAATACCCTCATGCGCAACCGGCAATCGTTCAACCTCAGAAAGTGCGAATTACCGCAACGGATAATCATTCATCTTGCTATCTGGAAGCGGAGGATGGAACAAAAGGATGGTTCCTGCTATTCAGCTCTTGGTCCGTGGTGGATTTGAATTACAATGATGTTCACGCTGCGGAGTTTTTTGACGGACTCAGCTACGCCGATTGATTTTGCTTGTCTTTTATGATATACTGTTTTTGATAATAGATTTTTTGATAGCGTGGAGCGAAAGAAGAGCTATGGATAATTCAAATACCGCTTTGTTGCAAGGATTATTTACTTTACTGAATATCGGAGTATTTGCCGCCTTAGGATATGCGATCGTCTCCGTCGTTCGAAAGGTAAATTATCTCTATAAGATCGCAAAAGAAAAAGAAAGCCGCTCTTAGTTTGAATTGAGCGGATAAGTAAGAGCCATCGTATGATGGCTCTGCTTTTATATCATTTGAAAATATCTAAATGCTGCTCGAATCGCCTCTTTTTTGTTGTCAGGACAAGGAACCTGTCTTATGCAACTAATCCTTCTAGGCGATATTTTTACCGGCACTGCAAAGTTCTTTCATATGTGCAATCCAACATGATTTGCACGAAAAACCGAATTCCTTTTCAATATTCCTGTATTTGTTTGTAAGTTGCCATTTACTCCTATTCAAAAAACAGTTCCGCAAGCTCCTTCGGATTTACCTGTCCGAAATATTTCTCAAGCTCAAATTCGCCGAGCACTTTTTCAATCGCCGCTTGCTCATAGCTTACTCCATTGAGAGCATTTGAAATATCTTCGACATCTTCGGTTCCGAAGAAATCACCCAATATTTTTACATCGCTGAGCTTTCCTCCGACGATATTCATTGAAATCTCTACCCAGCCGAACGGAAATTTTGCACCGTTTTTAAATGTCCCTTTTGGCGATTGTCCCCAGTTCCACTCTTTTCGACCGAATCGGCTCTCTTTGATTTTGAGTATCTCCGAATGGTCTTTATCCGTCAAATGATATTCTTTCGGCTCCTGCCCGAACTGCTTGAAGATTTCTCGAAGCAACAGCACTTTGAAATCTTCAACATTTTTGTCCGAGCCCAAGTATGGTTTAATATTGCTCACGCGAGCCCGAACGGACGAAATTCCTTTGGTTACCAATTTTTCAGGTCGCACATTGAGTGCGGATGCGAGAGATTCCATTTTTACATCAAACAAAATGCAGCCGTTGGACAGTACGCGTCCTTTCCAAATCGATTGAGATGCTCCGATTACTTTTTTGCCATCGACCGTGATGTCATTTCTTCCGGAAAGCTCCGCATCGACACCCATCGCCCGAAGTGCTGCAACAATCGGTTTGTAGTAAAGCGAAAAGTCAATTTTGCCGGTTGCTCTGTCCTTTGTGATAAATGAAAAGTTAAGATTTCCCAAATCATGATAGACTGCACCGCCTCCGGTGATTCGTCGCACCACTTTGACATTATTTTCCTCAATATATTCCCGATTGATTTCCGCCCACGCATTTTGGTTTTTCCCAATGATGACCGCCGGCTCATTTTGCCAAAGTGTCACATATTCATCTTCATCCAACGGCAGATATTTAAAAAGATATTCTTCAAAGGATAGATTGTACTCCGGGTCAAAGGAGTTGGATTCTACATAAAGCATTTATTTTTTTCTCCTTGCCGGCGCCACATGAATCGCTTGTCCGAAAACACCCGCTGTCGCCTCAGCTACCGTTTCTGAAAGCGTTGGATGTGCATGAATCGCTCGCAACACATCTTTCACGCTCATATCATTCGCAATCGCCAATGTACATTCCGAAATCAAATCGTTGGCATGAGGTCCGAGAATATGCGCTCCGAGCAACTTTCCTTCCAGCGTTGCCAAAATCTTGACCATGCCGTCCCCTTCACCGAGAGAAAGCGCCTTGCCGTTTGCCGCAAAATTAAATTTGGACGCCGTATATTCCACGCCCGCCGCTTTGAGTTCTTCTTCCGTTGCGCCGACATGGGATACTTCGTTGAGCGTAAACACGCAGTTCGGATACATCGCCATATTGATGTCCGGCTGATGTCCCATCATGATTTCCGCAACCGCTTCTCCTTGGGCGCTCGCCACATGCGCAAGCTGAGGATTTCCTTTCACCACATCACCGATTGCATAGATGCCTTTGACATTGGTTTCAAATTTATCATTGACAACAATCCCGCTGTGGTCATGCTCTATGCCGAGTTTTTCCAAATTGAGTCCGCAATAAACCGGTCCTCGACCGCTGGCAATGAGTACATAGTCACCGACCACTTCGATGGTCTCGTCTTTTTCCTTATATTGTGCAACGACATGCAGCCCGTCGGACTCCAAGCGTATTTCTTTCGCACGAATGTCATTGTAAGCTTCAATTCCCTGTTTCTTTAGCAATGGGAAAAGGCGACGGCCGATTTCTTTGTCCGCATTTTTCAAAATTCTTGATGAAAGCAGAATGACATGGCTTCCGAGTTCCTGATAAATACTTGCAAACTCCAATCCGATTACTCCACCGCCTACAACAATCAATGTCTTCGGTACTTCATGAAGCTCCAACAATTCATCGGATGTAATAACGCCTTTGGACTCGACACCCTTCGTTTCAGTCATCTCCGGCTTGCTGCCGGTCGCGATAATAATTTCGTCGGTTTCAACATGCTCGACTGCACCATCCGGCAATTTCACTTCGATATTGTTTTTGTCAACAATATTCGCTTCACCGGAAAAGAATCGGATATTCGGATAGCTCTTTACAAGTTGCTCGATTCCGCCTACTAGAGTATTCACGACCTTTTGTTTGCGCTCGTACAATTTTTCGCCATCTACAAGCGGTGCACCCGCTCCCATAATAGCAAATTCTTCTCCGCGTTTCATTTGATGCATGAGTTCAGCGGTTTTGAAAAGAGTCTTGGTCGGAATACATCCGCGATTCAAGCAAGTTCCGCCCAGCCTATCTCTCTCAATCAAGGTCACATCCGCACCGAGCTGCGCTGCACGAATTGCAGCCACATAGCCGCCGGGGCCTCCCCCTATCACTGTGATTTTTTTTGCCATTTTACCTCCTATTACAAATAGAGAGGAGCTGAGCCCCTCTCCTGGTTCTTATTTTTTGATATACTTCAAAATCGGATTACGCGCTGCCAAAGTTTCATCCGGTCTTCTTACCAATGTTGAATGTGGAGCATTCTTCAATTTATCCGGATTTTCTCTCGCTTCTTTTGCAATGGTCTTCATTGCAGCGATAAATGCATCCAGAGTCTCCTTGCTCTCGGTCTCAGTCGGCTCTATCATAAGCGCCTCATGAACGATAAGCGGGAAGTAAACTGTTGGCGGATGAAATCCCATATCAAGCAATCTCTTTGCCACATCCAAAGTCGTAACCTTACCGCCATTGTTGTCTTTTAAGCCGGCAAATACACATTCATGTTTACATACGCGATCGTATGAAATCTTGTAATCATCCTTCAAACATTCTTTGACATAGTTCGCATTCAAAACGGCAACTGTAGATGCTTCTTTCAAGCCGTCCGCTCCCATCATTAAGATGTAAGTGTATGCACGAACCATCATTGCAAAATGTCCTTGGAAGTCTTTAACTCGACCGATTGATTTTGGAATATCATATTCCAAGAAATATTTGTCGCCTTTTTTCTCTACCGTCGGTTTCGGAAGGAAAGGCTCCAGAATTTTCTTCACGCCGACCGGTCCGCATCCGGGACCTCCACCACCATGCGGTGTTGTGAATGTCTTGTGAATATTCAAGTGAACCACATCAAATCCCATGTCACCCGGTCTCGCATGTCCCATAATCGCGTTGGCATTTGCCCCGTCATAGTACACCAAACCGCCGGCTTGATGGATGATATCTGTAATTTCTTGAATATGCGTTTCAAACAGACCCACCGTATTCGGATTTGTCAACATCAATGCACAAGTGTCATCGCCGACAACCGCCTTAAGTGACTCAATATCCACGGAGCCGTTTTCATCGGATTTAACTTCAATAACGCTACATCCCGCCATCGCCGCAGTCGCCGGGTTTGTTCCATGCGCACTGTCCGGTACGATAATCTTGTCGCGTTTCATATCTCCACGGCTTTCGTGGTATGCTTTTATCAGGTTTACTCCCGTAAACTCACCGTGCGCACCTGCCGCCGGATTGAGTGTCATCTTATCCATTCCGGTTATTTCGCAAAGCGCTTGGTCCAAATCGTACATTAGACGAAGAGCTCCTTGTACGGTTTCCGCCTCCTGATGCGGATGCAGATTACAGAAGCCCTCCAATCGCGCCATCTGCTCGTTGATTTTCGGATTGTACTTCATTGTACATGAGCCGAGCGGATAAAAACCCGTATCAATACCAAAGTTCTTTTGCGAAAGATTGGTATAATGTCTGATGATATCCAGCTCAAACAACTCAGGGAAATCCGGAGCTTCCTTGCGCAAATACTCTTTCGGGATGATGCTGTCCAAATTATTGGCAGGAACATCCAGCTCCGGTAAAGAATAAGCACGGCGCCCTTCTACGGAAAGGTCAAAAATCATTTTATCGTAAGCTTTCATTTATATCCCCTCCAATACTTCACATAGGCGGTCAATTTCCTCTTTTGTTCTCTTTTCGGTCACGGCATACAAAATTGCGTTTTTGAATTCAGGGAAGTCTTTGCCAAGTGCATAGCCGCCCATAATGCCTGCATCCAAAAGAGCTTTGTTGATTTTTTCCGGCGCAATATCGCTGGTTAGCGCAAATTCCATAAAGAACGGATGTTTGAACACCGGTTTGAATTTTCCGCTGGCGGTCAATTTTTCAAAAGCATAATGTGCTTTCGCCGCCGCCTGCGTTCCTACTTCAACCATTCCCTGCTTACCCATCACACACATGTAGATGGTTGCCGCCAATGTCATCAAACCTTGGTTTGTACAAATATTGGAGGTCGCTTTTTCACGACGGATATGCTGCTCACGAGCCGCCAATGTCAATACGAATGAGCGTTTGCCATCCATATCGACAGTCTCTCCGACCAAACGACCCGGTAATTTACGCATATAGTCTTCTTTCGTTGCGATGAATCCAAGATAAGGACCGCCATAATTTAGCGCCAATCCGAGACCTTGAGCCTCACCGACAACGACATCCACATCATATTCACTCGGTGTCTTCAAAACGCCAAGCGCAAATGGGTCCGTGGATAGAATCATTGCGCATTTCTTTACCCCATGCGTAATCTCGGTAGCCTTCGCCACATCTTCCAAGCATCCGAAGAAGTTCGGACTTTGGATAATTACACCGGCAGTTTTCGGTGTGATTTTCTTCGCCAAATCATCCAAATCGGTCACGCCGTCTTTGATATCCACTTCAATCAATTTGATATCTTGACCGTGGCAGTAAGTTTTCAATACTTCAAGCGCGTGCGGATTCAAGCTTTTAGATACGACAATCTCTTTACTTCTTGCCACATTACAAGCCATAATCGCAGCCTCTGCACAGGAAGTTCCTCCATCATAGAGGGATGCATTCGCTACATCCATTCCGGTCAATCGAGTAATTAAAGTTTGGAACTCGAATACATATTGTAAAGTTCCTTGGCTGATTTCCGGTTGGTAAGGTGTGTAAGCTGTGTAATATTCCGAACGAGAAATCAAAGCATCGACAATCGAAGGAATATAGTGGTCATACGCACCTGCTCCTAGGAAGCAGGTCAGATTGTGTACGCCCATATTTTCAGCTGCGCGCTCTCTCATCCATTTAACAACTTCCATCTCGTTTTTATGCTTCGGCAAATTCAAATCTTTTGTAAGACGAAACGCCGCCGGAACATCGCTGAAAAGGTCATCAGTCGAAGATAGACCGATTTTTGCAAGCATCGCTTTCTTGTCAGCCTCCGTCGTTGGTATATATGGGTACATTCTATTCCTCCTTTGACGCGAATTCTTCATAAGCTTCCGGACTCATTAAACTGTCAAGCTCACTCGGATCCGAAATGGCAATCTTAACCATCCAGTTTGCATAGCAATCCGCATTGATTAACGCCGGGTCATCATTTAGAGCCTCGTTTACTTCTTCAACCTTTCCGCTTGCCGGCATATTTACATCGGCAGCTGTTTTTACGGATTCAACGGATGCAAAAGCATCTTCTTTTCCGATTTCATCGCCCACTTCCGGAAGCTCCACATAAACGATATCACCCAAGTGGCTTTGTGCAAAGTCCGTAACTCCAACATAGCCTACATTACCTTCAACCTTAATCCACTCGTGGTCCTTTGTGTACAATAATCCTTGTTCTACTTTCATAATGAAAACCTCCTAAAAATTTTAATTTATTTGCTCTTTGTATTTTTGTTCAAAAACTTTTTGGAAATCAATTTTGCATCGACTTCGCGATTTCTAATAACCGCTTTAACATCGCTGTCCACAACCGCCTTGTCGGTTTCAACAAGCACATTCGCGATTGCTTTTTTAAGCGTAGGGCTCAGATAACCGGTGGTTACATAGCCGATTTCTTTGCCGTCTTTTGTAATGGTAACACCTTCTCGTGCAATCCCTTTGCCGAGAAGCTCCATTCCAATCAATTTGCGCTTTGGTCCCGCTGCATGTTGCTCAGTTAAAGCTTTTTTGCCGATAAAATCGTCTTCTTTGTTCAAATCAACAAAGAATTTGAATCCTGCCTCCAACGGCGTGATGTCCGCATCAATTTCATGTCCATACAACGGCAATGCCGCTTCAAAGCGAAGCGTGTCACGGCAACCAAGTCCGCAAGGCTCCAAACCGAACTCTTTTCCTGCATCAAGTACCGCATTCCATACTTTTACAATTCCATCACGAGTTGAATATACCTCGAATCCATCTTCTCCGGTATATCCCGTTCTTGAAATCATACAATCCACGCCGGCAATTTTTACATTTCTACGAAATGCGAAGAACGGAATGGATGACAGGTCATAGTCTGTCAATTTTTGTAATGTTTTTTCAGCGTCGGGACCTTGCACTGCGACCTCACCTGTCTCATCAGATACATTGGTTACTTCGACATCAAATCCCGCCTTGTTGTCTAAAATCCATTGGTAGTCCTTATCCACATTGGATGCGTTCACTACTAAATAAATGTCTGTTTCGGACGCTTTGTAAGTCAGCAAGTCATCCACTACTCCACCGTCTTCCTTGCAAAGAAAGCCGTAGATTACTCGCCCGTCTTCCAAAGTTTTGATATTATTTGTTGTCAGATAATCCGCAAATCGTCTTGCGTCTTTTCCAAGAAGAGTTATCTCTCCCATATGCGAAACATCGAACATACCAACACGATTTCTTACCGCCTCATGTTCAGCAACTAGACCTTTGTACTCCACTGGTAAAAACCAACCGGCATAGTCTACCACTTTCCCGCCTGCTTTGAGATGCTCCTCATAAAGAGGTGTCTTTTTTGCCATAATTTGTTTCACTCTCCTTCTACACCATGTTTCACATTTAAAATGCAAATCAAGGGTTATAATAAAATTTTTATTACCAATTCCATTATAATAAACTTTCCTTATTCTGTCTATGGAAAAACATTATATTCCCTATTAAATCGCTATGAATTTTTTATTTTTTAGCTTAACAAAAAAATATCGCGATTATTATTGAAGCAAAACTTTTCCCACAACGATTTTTTTCTCGTTTATCTTTGTTATTTTTACGAATTCCATACAATTTTCCCAAGAATTTACTTAATATCATTTCCATTATTTACTTTTAGAAAATAGATCCCCTTTTTTACTTTTATTTTATAAATTTCATTTTTGTTTCACAACAAACTTCTACAACAACTTTTTTATTTTCAAACTTCGATTTTTGGATTCGTTTTTCATTTTGGATTCAGGTGTTAAATTTCGAGTATTGGATTCGAATAAT
>JBGZSM010000024.1:0-19378 GCA_041853585.1 Filifactoraceae bacterium | reverse complement strand
CAAAATTCAGATTTAAAATTGTAAAGGACAATCGAATCGAAAATGGTATTTTCAAATCCACTTCAGAGAGGAGGAGCAATGAAAGGATTACTTTTAAAAGAGCTGATGATGACGATTCGCTCGGCGCGCTTTTTATTTATTCCCATCATCGTGGGTGTAGGAGCGGCATATTTTCTTTATAATCCATCGGCGCAAGAGGTTTTTTCCATCTGCCTGGTTCTTTCGGTTTGGGGGATGATGTTCCAAAATATAGCACTCGACAGCAAGAATCAATGGAATACATTGCTCGCTTCTTTGCCGATTTCAACGACGAAGGCGGTACTGAGTAAATTTTTATTTTTGACGACAATCAACTTGCTTTTGCATCTGTTTTATTTTGTGCTGCGACTGGCAGTTTCGTATTCGGATTGGGAAAGCATTGTATTTATGAGCTTTTATCTTTTCGCTGTGAATATAATGGTGCAAAGTATTGCTATGCTTTTTGCTGTAGGCGAAAGTGGATTTTCGAGGTTTTTGAATTTTATTCATATATTTTTTATAGGGCTTTCGGCCTTGAGCGTCATAGAATCGAATTTTATTTTGATGAGAATAACTCGGGAGCACTCACCTTTACATGCATTATTCTTGCTCTATATTGTAGCGCTTGGCGTTGTAGCTTTCAACATGGTGATAATAATTCTTAATTTCAGGTCGGAAGAGAAGAGTTGACGGGAGAAAATATGAAGGGTTTATTGATAAAAAGCTTTCGGGAGCAGCGCTTGTTGTTTCTTGTAAGCGGAATACAGATGATCGTGGTTTCTTTTTTAAGCTATCTCTTTTCAGGCGAAGTAAAGATTGCGATTATGATACTTCTTTTGTTTATAATAATCAACACCATGGAAGAGAAGATGTTTTTCAACGATGAAAAAACAGGATGGCAAACTATTGCAACAACATTGCCCTTGAGCAGAAAGATCATGGTGCTGGCAAGATATCTGAGTTCATTTATCAGAGTAGTGATTTTGAGCATACTTTGTGTTTTGATTCCGGCAATTTTTAAAAAGTCATTTCAAATGCAGGATTTGCTGCTGCTTCTTATTGTGATGGGTGCGGCTTTTATTCAGATTCATATCTATCTGCCGCTTCGATACCGATTCTCGAGCAATCTGACAGCGACTGTGCTGGGTTTTATTTATATTGCCGCGATTTTTCCGATTATATTTTATATGGAGCCTGTCGTTTCGGGCGGAAATATGGATATTACGCTAAAGACCTTGGTGTTGGAATGGATTTTGGCAGCAGCAAGCGGAATAATTTCGATCGTTTTCTCGTGCCGAATTTTTAAGAAGAAGGAATTTTAGGAGGCAATATGAATATCTTAATCAGCAATTCATCGGGGATACCGATTTATGAGCAGATATATCAGCAGATAAAGACGCTGATACTGATAGGGGAGCTGCAGGAAGGAGAAGCTTTGCCGTCGATGCGACTGCTTGCGAAGGAGCTTCGCATTTCGGTCATTACAAGCAAGCGGGCGTATGAGGAGTTGGAAAAATCGGGGCTGATCTATTCCATCACGGGCAAGGGAAGTTTTGTAGCACCCAAAAATATTGAGCTGCTCCGAGAACAGCATCTGCGCGAAGTTGAAGATTTGCTCAAGGCGGCAATCAAAAAATCGAGAACAATCAATCTGAGTTTGGAAGAGATGGATGAAATGCTCAGTCTTTTATATGATGAGGAGGATTAGAATGAATATTTTATCGCTGGAAAATGTAAAGAAGAGCTATGGAAGCTTTGAGCTGGATATGTCTTTTGACATTCCTCGAGGAAGCATCGTCGGTTTGGTCGGACGAAACGGAGCCGGAAAAACCACCTGTATCAAGCTGATTGGCGGCGCAATCAAAAAAGAAGGTGGCAGAGTCGAGCTATTCGGTTATGAAATTGAAAAACTGCCCGTTGCCGAGAAAGAAAAGTTGGCAATCTGCTATGAGAATTTGTATATGTATCATGAATACAATGCCTATGATATTCAGCGGATTATGGAAAATATCTATAAAACTTGGGATAGCAACAAGTTTTATGAGCTGACACAAGCTTTTCAATTGGATTATTCACAGAGAATAAAAGAATATTCACGCGGTATGAAGATGAAGCTTTCCATCGTGATTGCACTTTCACATGCGACCGAGCTGATTGTGATGGATGAGGCGACTTCGGGTTTGGATCCGGTGGCGAGACGGGAGATATTGGATATTCTGCGTGACTTTGTGCAGGATGAAAACAAATCGGTGCTGATTTCATCACATATTACTTCCGATCTGGAGAAAATCTGTGACTATATCGTTTTTGTGCATGACGGACGAGTTGTGTTGAACAGAAGCATTAATGAGCTAAGCGAAGATTTTGCAATTCTGAAATGCAGCGAGCAGGATTTTGATAAAGTTGATAAGCAGGCGATTATCGGATTTGACAAAAGTAAATTCGGCGTCGAAGCATTGGTTTATCGAAATCGAGTCCACGAAGGTATTTTGGATAATGCGGATTTGGAAGATATTTTAGGATTTATCAGTAAGGAGAAATAAGATGAGCGGATTATTATGGAAGGATTTGTTAATGCAAAAAAGATTGCTCGGAAAGTCTTTGTTGCCAATCGTGGTGGTCGGGATATCCTTATCTTTTCTGAGTGAAAGAATGGCATTTGCTTTTGTTATGCTGGGAGGCATGTTGAGCATGTCGATGATTATGCAAAGTTTTGCAAGTGATTATCATAGCAAGTGGATTTTGACAGTGATTACTTTGCCGATCAATCGAAGAATCATTGTGTTGGAGCATTTCGCATTTGGAGGAATTCTGGTATTGATAAGCAGTGTACTCTTTTTACTCCCGACGATGTTGTATTTTAAAGTGGCGATGTCGATGATGTTGTATGTTACGATTTTTTATATCGGGGTACTATCCATTTTATTGAGTGTGGTAATTACGCTTAAAATCATATTCGGTGAAGAAAAATCCCGTTTTATAATACCGGTAAGTTTGATTGTATTTCCGGCGCTTTTGGGAACCATACTCAAAAACGAAGCGTTTTATCCAAATGTGATTCAATCGGTAAGTTCTCTTACAGTCAATCAGTGGACGCTTATCGGAGTTACGATTGTACTGATTTTGGTGTCTTTGTGCATCGGGCTTTCCATTATGTTTTTTCAAAAGGCGGAGTTGTAAGAGAGGAAAAACAAAAGAATATGTCGATTTTTACAAAAGAAATCTAAAAAGCGACCGAGCGGTCGCTTTTGTCATTTCGTGCGATAGGTACTGATAACATCCATCACATCAATCTGTGAGTTTTCAAGTCGGCTCTCCACGAGTACATAGCGCAGATTGCCTTCCTCGTCGAAAAATACCCAAGCGTTTAAGAAATAAGGCTTGTTGCCATCAAGTTCCACTCTGAATCCGCCTTTGAGAATTTTTGCATCATATTGTTGAAATTTACCGTCTTCTATTTTGAAATTCTCGCCGCGTCCAATCAATTTCAAATATCCTCGCAAAAAATCCACCACATCTTCGACGGTTTGAATCCCTTTGCCGACAGTTTCCCCGGAGGAAGATTTTTTGTAATCGGCGAAAGAAGCCAGCTCAATGACGGAGCCGTTTTTTTCATTAAAATAAGTAACGGAAGTCGGATTTTTCAAATCGGATAGAGGCGTCCATTTTCCGGGCATGGTAACATAGCCGAAATTTTCTTCTCCTATAGTTTTTCCCGTGGCTTTTTCTGCTCTTTTTACACCGCCTGCCGTTTGGTCATCCCCATAATAAAAAATGATGCCGACCATAGCAAGAAAAGCGATGACTACAATTGCGACCCTTTTCATAATTCCCCCTAAGATTCCAATCGGAACGATTTGCTGATTTGCTTGCTCAATTCGTCAAAAGTTTCTTTGGTTGCATCCAAAATAACATAGCGATACAGATTGTTTTCATCCAAGAACACCCAAGCGCGCGCTATGATTGCTTCTTTTGACAAATCGGATGTATAGTTTACGGTGATTGCAAGCGCTTTGTATTTATTTTTGCCGAAATCGACATTTTCCACGCTTGAATTGCTCGTATTCGAATTGTTTTGTCCATCCGGCGAGTCGGGCGAAATATAGATTTTAATATCTTCAGCAATTTCTTCCAATGTTGCGCTGGAGGTGATATCTTCTTTTCCATATAGAGCCAGTTCGATGCTGTTGGTCTTTTCATCAAAATAAAGAGTGCTCAACATATCATCTTTGGATTTCTCGGAAGATATTTCGAGCGGTTTCCAATCGGTGTTTTCTACATCCACAAAACCGAATTTCTTATCGCCAATCGTTTGATTATTTGCCGATTTGCCGAAGCATCCGGACAGTAAGCTGGTTACCATGATGATGATGGCGATTGACCACAATTTCTTCATAAATCTTTCCTTTCTAATCAAAATTCCTTTCCTATTATACCATAGAGTACAAAGGGCTATCAAGTTTAGAGAGAAAGGCTTGTGTTTTGTGAACTTTGAAATATCTGTAAAAAAGAGGGCTATGCATTTTTTGACATTGGAAAATTTGGCTAGGTTCGTAACCCTGCCGTTTCCTTGGAATAAAAAAAGCATAGCAGCCAAAAGCTGCTATGCTCAAATCCGAATCGGATTATTATTTTTTCTTCTTGGAAGTTGCCCAATCCATTGTGAGCATAATCAAAAGAAATGCCAAACCGACCAAAGAGGCTTGTTTAATCAGCGAATAGTAGAAAGAAATTCCGGTTTTCGGTACACGGTTTATCTTTTGGATAGCTGTTTTTTCTTTTGAACCCGTTTGAGCTTGTACCTTCGGAACGCTGTTGTTGTCTATCTCGCTTTCCGCCGGATTGCTCGTTGGAACTTTGTTTTGTGCGGAAGGGTTGTTTTGATTCGTTCCCTGCGGTACGGTATTATCCGTAATGGTTTCCCCTCCCGGTGGTTGCGGTGTATTCGGACTTTCCGGAGTGTTTGGATTTTGCGGTGCGCTCGGGCTGTCCGGACGAATTGTTGAGTTTGGTGTGTTTCCGCTTCCGCCACTTCCGCCGCCGCTGTTGGATGGCGGTTGCGGTACCGGTTGAGCCGGTTGTAGAGGAATGAGCGGACTTCCTGAATTTGTTTTTACATTTTCAATCGTCAATTCCGCTTTGCTCAACTCTTTATCATCCACAAAAGTTTTTGTTTTTCGGAGCGCATTGTCTTTTACAATCACCACTTTCTTTGCCTTTGAATCCAACTCGTATCCGGCAGGCGCTTTGGTTTCGACAAGCTGATATTCACCGATTGGCAAATAGATGAAGCTCAATTTTCCGTTTGAATCGGTCGCGCCTTGTCGAATGACTTTTTGGGAATTGCTACGAAGTTCAAATTCCGCTCCCAGCAACAAAGCGGTTTTGTCTTTTGAGTCAACCTTTAGGATTTTCAGAGCGCCAAGTCTTTCCAATGTAGCATTGACATGGATTTCTTCAACGGTAAAGTTTGCGGAAATCGGATTTTTCGGTGCACTGTCATCGCCTTCGATTTTTACGGAATTTGTAATATTACCTACATTTTCGACAGCATCCGTGGTGTAGATGAATCGATAGTTTTTATTTTTCTCAGGAACCGTAAAGGTGATAGTTCGGCTCACTTGGTCATATTTTACATAGTCTTTCGCATTGGCAACGAAAGGTCCGCTTTGGAATTCGCCGGCAACATTCGGTAAGAGCTCATGAATTCGAATATGCTCATTGCCGAATAGCAACTCGCCGTTTGCATCCACCGGAAGCTCGATGCCCACCGGCAATTTGTCTACCAGCTTCGGATTTTCATTTCCTTTCGAATATTCCGCACCGGAAGCTTTGTAGTCGATATCCCAACGGATTGAACCGTTGCCTTCATAGGTTGCCTTTTTGCTCAACAGTTCAAATTTCATGTGAACATCCTGATATTGATGAAGTCCATGCGCTTTGCCGTTGAGCTTCCATGTGTCTGAGCCAAGCTCAACACGATTGCTCTCTTTGATATGGTCTTTTCGAATATCCATCGACCATCCGCCATTGTGTTTTTTGGCATAATAGTCTTTGAGCGTATCCGAACTTGGTTTCGCTTTGAGCAGGATAACATAGGATTTGTTCAGTCCTTTGGTAAAGGAGAAAGTCACTTCTTCATTTTGTTCATCAAGCTCCACTCCGATTGTCGCGGCGTCGAGTTTTTTGCTTTCATCCGCCTTCAGTCCGAGTCCTGCGCGCTCTTTTCCGGCGAAGAGAATAAATTTTTCACCGTTTTCAAAAGGAACGAGACTCCAGCCCATTGGCAGTTTGTCGGTCAATTTCATCATGCCGATTGGAGTAAGCGATCCGGTGTCCGTATTCAAAACAGTCGCTTTGTCAAAATCCCGCTCGCTCGCGTTGACGCTGAGACGGAAAACGACGGAGCCGTCCATATAGTTGTAAACTTGTCCTGCATTGGTCTCCTTGTTATCGGATGTTGCATTGACATATTTTTCCGGAGATTGTAAGTCCACAATTTTTTGAGCAGGTATCGCTTCTTTATAAATGCTTGAATTCTGATTGAAATGTCGATTGGAAGCGTGCGTAATCACTTTGTTCCCATCAAGCAGAACAGCCGTATTGCGAACTTCATTTTGTGAATAAGTTTCTTGAGTATTCGGGAACAGCAAGCTCACATCGACAATTTTGGTCTTGTAAGAAAAAGTTTGTCTCTTGGAAGGGTCGATGTTATAGATTTCCATCACCTGAGCAACATCAGTATATCCTTTACGAATGGAATGAACAATAAGCTCCAAGCCATCCGGACTTTTAAAACTGTAAGGCACATATTGCTGCCCGATTGCCTGATAGTTTTGTGTGCTGAAATCCGCGAGATTCGCCTGTATTTCAACCGGTAACGAATCGATATCAACGGTGCTTAAATCCAAAGGCACTTTGTTATTCATATCTTTGATGTCATGGTTGAAGCTCAGCACATCGAAAATTTTCAGCTTGTTCGATTGGATGCTGTTTTTCAATTCGACGGAAACATGCCAGTATGCATATAGTCCGTCTTCTTCCCATTTCAGTGCAACCTTATGAGGCGCACCATTTTCATCATTCAAGCCCGGTCTTTTGCCGAGCGCATTGAGTCCGGCTTCCGCAATATCTTTGGAGTTTATCGGATTTGAATATTCGTCAAAAGTAAGAGATGCTTGATTTTCAAACGATTTTCTTTGATTTACGAATTTGTTTTTATCAATGCCGGTAACGATTGTGATTCGGTGCATGGAATCGATGTTACCGAGATGATAGCTTTCGCCCGGATCAGTTTTTATTTCCTGTACTGTGGTCCAATTGCCGTTTTCCGATTTTTCGATGACGGCTTGCTCAAATACAAGTCCATCCGGCAGTGAATCTTTTACGACGGCATTGCTCATAACAAGCGCATCTTTATTTACCTCAATGACCCAAGAAATTGTATATACATCTTGATTTTTTGCAATCGCGTTGTAATGAGAGATTCCGTATTTTGAAATCCATTCCGGCGTGAAATTCACGCTTGCTTCATTTTCGGTAATCGGTTCATTTTTTTCATTCAACAGTTGAGCATGATTTTTAATCGTCACGGCTTCATAGCTGTTTTTTCCGGTTACATTGAAGCCCTTTTCAATCTGATTAAAGAATGTATCATCTGTAATTTTGGTGTCAAAAGTAACTTGTACGGTATCGCCGCTTCCGGAAGGGAAGAGATATTCCACGCGATTACCGCCGTTATCCGCAGCGATGCTTACCGGTTTTTGGTCTACTTTAAATGAATTCGCCACATAGCTCAGCTCGGCACCCAGCTCATCTAAAAATTTCGTATTGCTCAAGCTCATCGCTCGGTCATTTTGATCCTTGCCGACAATGTTGATTGTCCAAGTAATGCTTTGGGTTTTTAAATTGAGCAATCCCGTCTTTGTAAGGCTGTGTCGGGTTTGTGGAGTAGGGGGTAAGAGTCGATATACCTTGCCGAATAGTGAAATGTCCTTCGGCAAGTCACTTGCATCACCGGCATATTCCAATTCCGCCGAAACATCAAGCGTTGGTATGCTGCCGATGCGCTCATCCTCAGGCAATGCACCTTGGTCGAGCGTAAAGTCAATCACCGCTACCGCGCCCAAGGTTGCGTCGTTTTGATAAGTGATGGTTCCTACGACGGTATCGCCGTCTTTAATCTCTTTCGGAGCAGGTGTTCCGGAAATTTTCAAATCCTTATGAATCGGAATCACCAATCGGTCATCCTTGTTTGCCAAAATGTTTTGAGAGGTGGTATCGATTAGTTTCAGCGCGAGTTGAGAATTCATTTTAATTCTCTTGCCGGCGTCAATGGTATCGACGATAGCTGCGCCATCTTGCGTCAATGAGATGATTTTTTCATCGGTGACAATATCATTTTTGTTCAAATCTTTTGCATATGAAATCTCGGACGGCAAAAATACATTGAGAATAAGTAGGGTTGCCATCAAAAGACTCAGTAGATTTCTTCTTTTTTTGCTTTGCAATTTTTCTCCTCCATCATATTTTAAAATAAAGAATCCTTTTTAATCATCCTTTCAATTATACCATGATTATGGAGTTTGTAACCATAATTTGAAACGAAAATGGAGAAAATTTCCTACAATTATCTGATTCAAATTATAAATTTGTTATAAGAATCGTGGATGGCTGGCGCTAAATGAAATATGGAAAATTAAAATTGATTTCAATCCGACGGATTTTGTATCGTCGTAGAACTTTTTTCTATAAAATTTGCCTTTGATGTTGTAATTTCGGATTGGTATTTCAAAATGACTTGATATGAAAAGTCTTGGAATAAGGAACATGCTTGAATTAATACTAATACCCATTAAAAAACAGAGTTATCAATAATTTGTATTTTGAATAACCGTTTTTTGCTTCCCGCCTTGTAGGGAGCAGTGACCCCACCGTTCCGCCGTTCCATCGGAACGGAAAAAGAATATTTTTTCTGTGGCGTATTAGGTATTAGTATAAAATGAAAGTGACGAGCTTTTTGTAAAGTTGCATTTTCATCCAAAAAGAAACCAACCACCGATTCCGAAGAAAGGGTGGTTGGTTTTAAAATTGAAGTCGTATTTTTTGCTATTTATCTCTTAGCGTCCATATTTTCTGAAACGATATTCGTCGATTAGAATCAGAATGAATAGAATTGCCGCTGCGATTCCCACTGAACCTTTGAGCATTGAGCCTACATAGTTGATGCCTGTTTTCGGAGCACCGCCTACTTTCGGTACTTTGCTCTTTGGAGAATCAGCTTTCGGTACAACATGATCTTCAATCACTTCGCCGGATACATTATCGCGATTTGTTTGCGGGTCTCTGTTTCCGGAGTTGGTATCTTGGTTTGCCAATGGCGTACGGTTATCATCGATAGTTGTCGTATCATTTGGCGTATTCGGTGTCGGTGGAGTGGACGGCTGATTAGGCTCTCTATCCGGTCTCACCGGTGAATGTGGAGAACCGCCGGTATTTCCACCGCTGCTTGGCGGAGGAGTTGGTACGACGGAAGGTCTTCTTACATTGACAAAGTCAATTTGATTTGCGCCTCCGACAACAATTACCTTGGACTCGCTCACTTTATTTGGTGTGTAGTCCGGATCTACGGTTTCCGTAACGGTTACCGGTAAATCTTTCGGTAAATCTTTGATGATGATTCTCTCGCCATCTTTCAAAGTGATGCTCTCGCCGTCTTTAATTTTTCCGGTCGAGCCGTCACTCTTTTCATATTCATATTCTTTTCCGTCACCGGTAACTACCGTGAAAGTAAAGTCTTTGTTTTTGTCCGCTCCCGGTCCGGTTACGGTATTGGTAATAATCAAATTGCCCTGTTGAGCAGCAAGGTCTTTCGTATTTTTAAACGGTGCGTATACAGTACCTTTTTCAATTTTCTTCACGATGGTTCCCGTTGGCGGGTCCACGATATATCCGGAAGATACGATTGGGTCTTCTACAATCGTTACTACCAAATCGATCGGCATATCTTTAATAAGAATCTTCTCGCCGTTTTTCAAAACGAAGTTATCGCCACTCTTAATTTTTCCGGTTGTTTGGTTGCTATGCTCATAAGTGAATTCTCCACCACCGTCAAAAGTTATCGTGTAGTGGAAAGGCTTGTTCAAATCCGCTCCCGCTCCTGAAACTGCATTGCTGATCTCAAGATTTCCTTTGTCGGCAGGATTTGTACCGCCACCCGGAGGATTACCGCCGCCGGAATTAGTTTTCGTATTCACGAATGGTAAAATCGGATGAATATTGTTTGCATCCACCGTTGCTTTTTGAGTAGCGGATGGAGTTACCGTATAATCATCCGGTGTCTCCGTTACGGAAATTTCGGTTCCGAATGGAATTTCTTCGAGGGTAATGGATTGAGCATTGGTAAGCTCAAAGGTATCGCCATCTTTCAATGTTCCGTCCGGCACTCCGTTTCCTTTATAGTTTAGAGACATTCCGGCAGGAAGCTTGATGGTAAAGGTGAATTTCTTGGTCAAATCCGCCGCATCACCTTTGATTTCATTGCTGATAGTCAGCTGCCCTTTGGTTGGAGCAACTTTGTCCTTCGTATTTACAAAGTGAAGGTGCTCGATCGGTTGGGCAGGGTCTTTTACCTTTCCGGTTTGTACCGCGCCCGGGGTTACTTTGTAATCGTCCGGCGTTTCGGTAACCATTACTTCCGTTCCGACCGGCAATCCTTTGATGGTGATTGCCTGATTGTGTTTCAATGTGAAAGTTCCGCCGCTCTTAATCTTTCCGTTTGCAGCGCCGCCTTCACCGACATATTCATACTCACCTGTCAAATTTGCCGGCAATGTGATTTGATAAGTGAACGGTTTTGTAGGGTCGGAATCCGTTCCTTTTACCTCATTACTGATTTTCAAATCGCCGACAACGACTGCATCTTTCGTGTTTACAAACTTGAGCTCTTTGGTTTGTTTTGCAACGATGACCGCTTTTTGCACCGGATTCGGTGTTACTTTGTAGTCGCCCGGTGTTTCTGTTATCGTTACTTGTAAATCTTTCGGCATTCCTACGATTGTAAAGGATTCTCCATGCTTGAGCTGGATGGTATCGCCACTTTTTATTTTTGCACTTGTACCGTCGTTACGGATATAGTTGTAAGTTCCGCCATCGGAGAATTCCACTTTGAACGGGAAGTCCTTTTTCGGATCGGATGCGCTACCGGTCACTTCATTTGTAACTTTGAGTTTTCCGGTATCGTTTTTGAAGTTTGAAACCGTAAGAATATTTTTGTTACCATTTATTGTTGTAGTGAATCTTCCACTTGTACTTTTTTCTACAAGAACGCTGTACTCAGTAGAATCCAATTCGAATCCTGCAGGCGCTGCGGTCTCTTTCAATTTGTATTGTCCCGCCGGTAAAGCTTTTAGGAACAAAGTTCCGTCCGCTTGTGTCTTACCGGTTCTAAATACGGTTCCGTCTGCCAACAGAATCGAGAATTCCGCATTCGGTAATATTGCATTCGTAGTGCCGTCCACTTTGACGATCTTTAACCATCCGCTTCGACCAAGCGTTGCGCTTGCCTGTGCTTCCGTGATGATGAAAGTTCGCTTTGTTTCAGCAGGCTGAGCCAATGCACCGGAAAGCGTAACGGAGTTGCTCACTTCTTCATTCGCTGAGCCGGTAATATCGGTCAGATATTTGAAACGGTATGCTTTTTGAGGATCCGCAATTTTTAAAGTCAATGTTCTGCTCGCATTGTCGTAAGATACATTTTGTCCGATCACAACCGGTACATCAGCGCCTTCGGTATAGGTTCCGTCCGCCTGCAATACCAATTCTTTGATTGTGAAATACTTCGTTCCGGCCTCTTCCAATAGAAGCTGACCGTTGCCATCGGTTCTCAAATCGATTCCGTTGGACAATTTGTCCGTGATTTTTTGACCGTTGATATTGACATTGCCCGGTTTGTAATCAACCGTCCATGTTACCGAGTTCCCGGCATTTTCAAAGAGAAACTCTTTGTTCACTACCTGACTCTCGATTTCAACGACCTGAGTATAAGTCGCTGTAGCTTTTGAATTTTCAGCTGAAATAACCACCTTGTTTTCCACTGTTGTGCTTCCGTTTTTGCTGAAATATTCTTTTTGCTTCTCTTCGCTTGGCTTTGCTTTTACCAAAATAACATAAGGCTTATCCAAATTATCGAATGTGAAAGTTGCCGATTCGCCTTCCAATGACACATTCAATCCGGCCACATCGTCCGGAGTCGTGTCTTTTGCAAGGGTGTCAATTCCACCCGAGTTAATATTTCCTTCGAAAATCAGAAAATCTTTTCCGTCGATTTTGTCAAATACCCATCCCGGAGGAAGTGTGTCTTTGACAGTTATTTTTCCTAAATTTGTAAAATCGTTGGTTGTTGCATTAAAAATTTGTCGAGATTTGAAATCGATTCCGTTTGCATTCAAGCTGATTCTAAATATGGCAGCTTTTTCTGCATAATCGAATCCAAGCTTTAGATCTCTTGTTTTCTTACTGTTTACGCCAACCGACGGATTCTTGATCACATCGCGGTTGAGCAATTCTTTATATAGCATACGGCTCGCGTAGGTTGCATTTGCCGTTGACATATTGATTCCGGTATTGGAACTGAACAATGCACCGGTATTTTTCGAATACTCATTAGAGTTTTTCAGAATCACTCTTGGAGAAACGACTTTTGTTGCAAAATTCATTTCTTCCACTTTGTCTTTTGCAAAACCGGTAATCTCAAGCATATCGCCGACTACCTTGCCGTTTATCGTCAACTTGTGATGCGTAAAATTCAAATCGCTTCGGTTGAAAGTTCCGTCTACATACTGTTGTCCATAATTTTGAACATAATTTGTATTATAGGTCGGATTGAATCCGCTCGGCACTCCGTCAACCTTTGTCAAGTCAAGCTGTTTATCGCCGTGCACAAATACATGGTATAGACGAAGGTCAGGAATATTTTGTTGCTTCTGATTGACCTTAACATTCCAGTCGATTTGTCCGGTTTGCATGTTCACACCGGCAGTTTTTACTTCCAACGCATTGTATCCAACGCGTCCATCCACATAGCCGGTTCCGGATATTCCGCCGTCCCAACGAAGCGTTGCGCGATTTTTGAATACTTTTTGCTCTGCCGAATAATCTGCATCGGGCACATTGGTTACAATGGTAAGCATTACTTTGGTATCAATCGTTCCCAGTGAATATTCATCGTTCTGCGGAACGATATTTTCGGGCGCCGACCAAGCATTCCCGTTCCATTTTTTCAAAGTGGATGAACGATAAGTCAGTCCGCCTTCCAATTGGTCTGTGATAACTGCATTTCTCAATGTCGCTTCCTGGTCATTCGCTGTGATTGTCCAAGTCAGCGTTCTGTCTTTCGGATTGTATATCGCCGAGCTTCCCTGCGGGTCGTCCGTACTTCCTTTTTTAATCCATTCGCCTTTGTATTCCAAAGAAGCGCTCGCTTCTTTTACGGAATGGTCGTTTGTATTGGCAAGCTTTGCGGTATTGTTGATTTTTTGAACAGCATCCGTAAAATAAACATCATCCGCAAGCATGGTTTGGAATTTAATCGTACGCTCGCCGACAAAGTCATCCGCAAAAAGATACTGAATGGTATTTCCTTGGATTACCTGTGCATCCGAAACCGCTTCTCCATTGATAGTAAATGAATTCGGGACATAGCTTCCGACATTTCCGCTGAGTTCATCGACTAATTTCATATCTTTAAGTGTGAAAGGGAAATTATCTTTCTTAACAGACGCAACGATGGTCCAATCAATGATTCGCTTTTTCGAATCTGCAAAAGCACCGGATTTTGTCAAAGCATATTCCATTTTCGGCGGTGCTTTTACGAAGGTAAAAGTTTTATTAAGAATCTCAATATGATACTTTCCGTCCTGGTCACCGTCTTGATCTCCGGAATATCTTAGACTCATATTAAAATCGAGTGTGGCATTATTGACGCCCGGTTCAAAATGGCTATCGTTACCGTTAAAATCGATAAATGCCATCAGTTTATCGTTCTGATTACGAACGGATAAAGTGGCAATATTAAACGGATCACGAACTTTGTTGTCATCAATAGGGAACAAAGGTAAGTTATCAATTGTACCTATCAACTCCAGATCATCAGCGACTTCAAATTCCAAAGTGTCGCCTTTTTTAATTCCGCCCGTAGTACCCCCTTCAACTGGTACTTTAAATTGGACAAACACATCCAACGGAGATTTTGCATCAAATTCGGCATTATCTCCAAGAACGGCTCCGTTTTGCTTGATGGTTACTGCGATGTTTTCTAGTTTATCTTTCCCGTAAGCCGTTGCATAAGAGTTGATAAACTCCGGCGGAAAGAAAATATTCAACACCAACAGCATCGCCATACAATAGCTGAGCCATTTTAATTTGTTGTTTCTTTGCATTGTGAATCCTCCCATAGAAAATTAAAAAGAGATTGCTATTCGTTTTGAAAACTGACTGAAAGAAAAAGCAATCTGAAATGAATAAAAGTAATTAAAGTTCAGATTGCATAACAAAACGAATTATAGTCCCCCAACATATTGAAAAATATTCATATCAAAAATTGCTATTCAATAAAATATTTTCCACATTCTCTATAAATTTATACCACAAAAACCATATTCTAAAAACAAGGGAGGTATTTTCTTAGTAAATTTTAAAAAATAAACTTTGTGACAAAGAACTCTATTCTAATATTAAAACAGAATTGCAATTTTGTAAGAAAGTAAAAATGTATGGAAAATGAAAATTGAAAAGAGAAATAAACTTGAAAGGTGGTGGAAGAAGCAAAACTCAAAATCAAAAATCATAATTGGGATGTTGAAAAATACTAACAGAAAAAAGCGCGAAAACAATATTGGAAATAAGATGGGAAAAAATTAAAAATAAAAGCAAAGATAAAAGCTTTTATGAAAGCTATATAATAGGAAGGGATTTTTTAAGGGGCAGATGAAAAGTAAAAAAAGTAGCAAAAGGAGTAGGGGATGGATTCTTTGAAAAACAAAATCAGATAGAACGATGGGAAAGCCAACTCTTTTAAGAAAAGTAAAAGAAAGGGTGTGTGAAAATTTCTCTGTAAATTTGCTTTTATGGTAGTAAAATTTATTGGAGAATCAGTAGAAAAACTACACCCCTACAATCGGGATTTAGGTATTCAACAAAAGAGACCGAGATTTCTCTCGGCCTCTTCCAACTGTTAGGGGTACAGTTGTGTAGGGATAAACTCTGCTGTCAAAGTGAACGGTTAGGGGTTTCCGTTAGTTTGTGATTTATTTCTTTCTCTTCTTATTGGATAGTCCAAGTGCCAAAGCTGCTACCGCGCCGATACCGAGCATTCCGAATGATGCACTTGCCACTTGTAGTCCTGTTCTCGGTGCACCTTTTATTTTTGGAACATTCGCCTTAGGGACGGTATTATCCGAGATGACCTCATCCGTCTTTCCGTCGTTGGATACATTGGATGGAGGATTCGCTTGCGGAATCGTATTATCCGTAATGGTATCTTCACCCGGAGGATTGTTTGCCGGCGGATTATTTCCCGGAGGACGAACCGGATTGTTCGGTCCTTGAGGTGGGTTGTTCGTCGGCGGATTATTTCCCGGTGGATTTGGCCCCGATCCCGGAGGCTGACCCGGATTGAGCACATTTTCAAATGTAACATCTTGTGTTTCATCCGGTGCATTCGGTTTAGGTTTTACAATGATGCTCTGTTCTTTACCATTTTTCGGCACATAATTTTCAGGGTCTTCCGTAATTTTTACATCCAATCCCTCATGCATTCCTGAAATGATAAGAACCGAATTGTGTTTTAATTTTAATTTATCGCCGCTCTTGATTTGTCCCGGCTTGCCATCCAATGTGTAATCATACATTTCGGATGAATTGAAGGTAATTGTAAATTCAAATTCTTTTTGCGGGTCTGCAAGAGAGCCGGAAACAATTTTGGTAATTTTTATCTTACCCACATTTGGTCCGAGCTTTGTATTTTTTACAAACAACTCTTTGGTGTTATTACCGTCAATCGTAACAAGCTTGTCGACAGCACCCGGTACGGTTTCCACTTTTACCTTGTATTCTGTTGTAATCGCGGCATAGCCTGTCGGTGCGGCGGTCTCTCTTAAGATATATTCGCCGACCGGTAAAGCTTTCATATAGGCAACTCCGTCCGAACCGGTTTTTGCAATGCGCACCTTGGTTGTTCCGTCTTTTGTAAACAATGTGAATTCCGCATCTTTGAGTTTAATGGATGTGTCTGCCGCATCCAATTTGTATATTTTAATATGCGGTGAGCGAGTTAAAATTGCTCGAACATGCGCGTCATCAATTGCGAATTCAGTGCAGACTTCAATTGACTGAACGCCATCTGCTGTCAATTTAGCATGGTTGTTTACCTTTCCGGTTTCGCCGGTAATATAGGTTCGATAATTGAGTCGATAACCTTTATCCGTCGATGGAACTTTAAAGGTGAGTGTGCGTGTTACCTTATCATATAGAAGATTATCTCCCAAAGTAAGTGTAATCGTATCACCTTCCTTGTAGCTTCCGTCCGGCTGTAATAACAATTCTTTTGCCGTTACATACTCCTCGTTGTCAACCTTTAGCGTCAATTCGCCTTGCTCATCCGTCGGTAAATCCATGCCCGGTGGAATAACATCCGTAATCATCGCATTTGGATGCGCGATTTCATTTGGTTTGTAGTCGATAGTCCAAATAACCGTTCCGTCAACAATGTTATTCGGTTTGTCGTTGAAGGTCTTTTTGAGCACTTCGCTTACAATATTCGTATGCATTTTCCATTTTGCGGAATGGTCATGGTTTTGAGGCTTGAGCGAAACATTATTTGTAATTGTAGTCGTTAAATTTTTTGTGAAATATTCTTTTGCTTTTTCAGCAGTCGGTGCCGCCTTGAGCAAAATAACATAAGGTTTGTCCAATTTTTTGAATACGAAACTTGCTTTGTTGCCGTTGATTTCAGGAGTCATATCGGCTACAACATCCGGAATCTTATCCACAACGCCTGCATCCAATCCTTTGTTTTCGACGGCTTCAAAAATCAGGAATTTTTCACCCGGTTTGATATCAATGAATTCCCAACCGTCCGGCAAATCATCCGTCACGGTAATGTCGCCCATCTTTAAACCGCTCGCCAATTCACGCTCATTCAAATGAACATTGTCGGAGTTTACGGTAATGCGATAGATGACCGCCTTTTCTTTGTTGTTGAATCCTACGGACGGGTCGGTAGATTTATCGTTGACATTCTCTTCCGGCTTCTGAGATGCTACCGCATCCGGCTTGAGCATTTCTTTATACACCAAGCGTAAAGGAACGCTGACTTCTTTTGAAGCTTGATTAATTTTTTCATTGTTACTGTATAGAACTGCCGTATTCTTTACATTGTTGCCGTCGTTTAGATTAGCTAGTAAGATTTCAGGTGCAACAATTTTAGATTTTAAAGTAAAGTCTTCGGACAATTTGTTGCTAAATCCTTTGACTTGTACAAAGTCAGCAACTCGTTGGCCGTTTTGGGTAATCGGATAAACCTGTATATCCAGTCCGCTTCCATTAAATGAGCCTTCGACATATTTTTGACCGAGCGCTTGGTTTTCCGGTGGAAAGCTTGTTTTGTCAAAACCTGGAGGGAATCCGTCCATTGAAGTTGTATCTAAAGCTTTTCTTTCGTAGACGAACAATTCGTAAACCGAGAGATTTGGAATGTTTTGTCCGCGCTCCTTAACCGAAATCTTCCATTCAATCGTTGCGTCTTTTTTATCGATTGTCCCGACATCCTTGCTGATGGCATTGTATCCGATTTGAATTTTCTCCGCCTTGGCAATGATCGGCGTCTTGATTTCATCGGAGGTAATAATCGCCTCATTTTCATAAGCTAATTCCGAAGCGGTATAGTCGCCTTTTGCATCCGGTACCTTTGTGATGATGGTGAGCTTTACCTTTTTATCGATATTACCTAAGTTGTAGACATCATTACTGTCCGGTTTAATCTGAAATTCCGGACCGAGAACATTCTTGTCGTCGATCACTTGATAGTATGCTTTGTCAAAGGTTTGTTCTCCCAGTTTTTCGTTTTTTTGTAAAACATCTTTTACTTTGACATTGTTGAGCGGTTGAGCCAAATGGTTTATGGTAATCGTCCACTCAATTGTTCTGTTTTTCGGATTGTATGCACCACCCGGCACATCGTTATTCTTTCCGGTTTTGCTAATCCAAGGAACCGAAAAATGAACCTTTGCCGAGGCGTCTTTTGAATTTCCTTGCGGGTCGGTCAATGTCGCCTTATTGGTGACGGATGACGACGGAAGATGAAACTTGTCGCTTGGAATATCCGTTTCAAATGTTAATGTCGCTTTATCTCCGACATTATCCGGGAATTTGTAGCTGATTTTGTCACCGTCTATTTCAGGAGCGACGGGTTTTCCGTTTACTGTAAATGAATCGGGTACATATGTTCCGATTTCTTTAGGGTCCAACTCATCTGAGAAGATGTAGTCTTTTAAATCAAATGGAGCATTGTTTTTGACTGCCGAAACATCGACTGTCCATCTGATTTTTTTGCTGATGACATTACCGTCAACCACTTCGCCTTTTTTGGCTATCGTATGCTCCAATACATCCGGTGGGGGAACGAGTTTAAATTCTTTACCTAGAATTTTTACATCTTGTCCTTCCTTTGGAAGTGCAAAGGAATCGCCACCGTATTTCAACATCGCATCAAAAAAGATATGAGCTTCCGTGTCGTCTTTAAAGTTATCTTCGTTACCGTCAAAATTGATGGTAGCAATAATTTTTTTGTTATCACTTTTCAGTTCCATCATTCCGATTTTAGTGTCGGGCTTTTGACGGTCAACATAAATCGGAAGATTGAATCCTCGAAGAAGTTCGAACTCATCCGTTAATTCAAAAGTCAAAGTATCTTTTTGATCTACTTTTGGATTCGGACCGAGATCGAGTTTGAACTCTCCTTTAACCTTAAACTCTTTATTGCCAACGATGTTGCCGCCTTCTTGAATAATCTTGCCGTCTTGGTCCACCTCAATTTTGACTTCTTTCATAATCGAAGGATTATGATCCATCGCGTAAGCCAAGTTGGTCGGCATAAAGACATTCAGTATTAAAAATACGGCCATCCACCAGCTGACAAAAGATAATTTCTTATCTCTTTGCATAATGCACCCTCCTTTCGGGTTAAAAAAATAAACCACCTACCGTTGTTCTTTTTTGGATTGAAACAAAGTAAAAAATAATTAATTTTCTTATTTATTTTTTGATTTGTACTCGCTTAACAAAATACATTGCAACGAACAAT
>JBGZSM010000023.1:0-17638 GCA_041853585.1 Filifactoraceae bacterium | reverse complement strand
TTGTACCCAATTTCATTTAGTATCAGCATTTTTTCTGTTTCATGAACGGGAATAGTAACTATTTTATGCGCCTAATCGGTTGGATTAAAAAAGGGAGCTGCGGCAGAATGAAAAAATCTCATTCTGCAACAGCTCCTTTTATGTGCTCTCTCCCTTTTATTATTCAGTTTCAATCACTTTTTCCAAATAGAATTTGAGCAAAACACTTTGTTTATTTTGTGACCCTACCTTTATATATGTCTTTCTCCGATACGAATTTTTGAATCGTTCTTTGGTTCGCTTTTATCTTTTCAATTTTGGTTTTGATTTTTATTTTGGTTTTATCTTTTGCTTTTGGTTTTTTTCGATTTTCAATTTTTGATTTGCTTTTTCAATTTGCAATTTCGGATTCTTATTTTGGATTTTCAAATCAAATTCGTTTCAAAAACAAAATATTTTGCAATATATTTTATATAAATCTATTTACAATTTATATTTTTCATATTATAATTTATGCAAGGAGGCTTCTATGAAAAAAAATATGTATAGCCTGATGCTTTCCAAAAGCATTATGCAGGAGATTGACAGATTGGCTTATAAATTGGGAACGAATCGCAGCAATTTGATAAATCAAATTTTAGCGGAATATATATCTTTTGAAACACCGGAAATGAAAATTCGCGAGATATTTTCAAAAATCACGCAGATGATTGAGAGTACGGATTTTATTTTGTTGTCGGAGGGCAATTCGACTCTTTCGCTCAAAAGTCCGCTTGAATATAAATACCGACCGACCATCAAATATTCGCTCGAATTACACAAATACAGCGAGCACAATCAAATCGGTATGCTGCGTGTCAACTTTAGAACACAGAGCAGCGAGCTGTTGGATATATTGGACGGATTTTTTCACAGTTTTATCTTGCTTGAAAAAAAATACATCCACCAATTTTTTCCGAAAGACAGTATTCAATATGAAGTGGAGAACGGAAAATTTAAAAGAACATTCCCAATGCCGAATGCCGACGACAATGCCGGCAACAAAATTATCAGCGAAGCGTTGAGCACCTATATCGATTGCTTCGACAAATTGCTCAAATGGTATCTCCATGAACCCGATGCCAATTTTGAGCAGATGGAAAAAGAATATCTCAAATTGATTCAAAACAAAATTATTATTTAATCCAAGAAGAAACGGAGGAAATATGAACACACAAAAATTTACTCAAAAAACAATCGGCTCATTAACCGACGCGCGCAGCAAGGCGATTTCATTGAGCAACAATCAAGTGGAGCCGGAGCATTTGCTGTATGCATTGTTCGAGCAGGAGGATGGACTCATTCCGCGCCTGTTGCAAAAGATGGGTATCGACTTGCACTTTGCGCTCAGCATCGTGCTCGGCTATATTAACAAATTGCCCTCGGTCACCGGCTCCGGAATGGACAAAGAAATTTACTATTCCCCTGCCATTGAGCGAATTCTAATCGAGGCGGAAAATCAAGCGAAATCTTTTAAGGACGAATATGTTTCGGTCGAGCATGTGATGCTTGGCTTTTTGAATGACAAGAGCGACAAAGTAAAAGAGATGATGCAGCGAATCGGCATCGAGAAGAAAGCCTTTATGGAGGCTCTTCAAAGCGTTCGCAACAATCGACGAGTCGACAGCGACAATCCCGAAGAAAGTTACGAGGCATTGAGCAAATACGGATACGACCTCGTCGAAAGAGCGCGAAGTCAAAAACTTGACCCGGTCATCGGACGGGATAACGAGATTCGAAATGTTATCCGAATTCTTTCGCGTAAAACCAAAAACAATCCCGTTCTCATCGGAGAGCCGGGCGTTGGAAAAACCGCAATCGTCGAAGGATTGGCGATTCGAATTCTCAAAGGCGATGTGCCGGAAGGACTCAAGGACAAGACGATTTTTGCGCTCGACATGGGCTCGCTGATTGCCGGTGCAAAATTCCGCGGCGAATTTGAAGAGCGATTGAAAGCGGTGTTGAGCGAAGTAAAAGAATCTGACGGACGCATCATCCTGTTCATCGACGAGCTGCACAATATCGTCGGCGCGGGCAAAACCGAAGGCGCGATGGATGCCGGCAACTTGCTCAAACCGATGCTCGCTCGTGGCGAATTGCACTGTATCGGCGCGACGACTTTGGACGAATACCGCAAGTATATTGAAAAAGATGCCGCTTTGGAGCGACGCTTTCAGCCGGTCTTTGCCGATGAGCCGAGCGTCGAAGATACCATCACCATTTTGCGCGGACTCAAAGAGCGATACGAAGTTTTCCACGGCGTTTCGATCGCGGACTCCGCACTCATCAGCGCAGCCACTCTTTCGCACCGCTATATCAGCGACAGATTTTTGCCGGACAAGGCCATCGACTTGGTGGACGAAGCATGTGCGATGATACGAACCGAAATCGACTCTCTACCGACCGAGCTGGATGAGATTTCACGCAAAATCATGCAACTTGAAATCGAAGAAGAAGCGCTCAAAAAAGAAACCGACAAGCTCAGTCAGGAGCGCCTGGCGCTCACACAAAAAGAGCTGGCGGAATTGCGCGATGAATTTTCCGTTATGAAGGCACGATGGGAATCCGAAAAGGACAGCATCGTCGCAATTCAAAAATTGAAAGAAGAATTGGGCAATGTCAATGCCGAAATCGAGCGAGCGGAAAGAGAATACAACTTGGAAAGACTCGCCGAGCTCAAATACGGGATTTTGCCGAAATTACAATCCGACCTTGAAAAAGCGGAGCAGGAAAACCAAAAATCCAATCAGCACAGCTTACTTCGCGACCGAGTGACCGAAGAAGAAATTGCAAAAATCATTGCGAGATGGACGGGAATTCCCGTTACCAAATTGTTGGAAGGCGAAAAAGAAAAAATACTCAACCTGGAAAATATTTTGCACAAGCGAGTCATTGGACAGGATCAAGCCGTCACCAAGGTCGCCGAAGCGATTTTGCGTTCACGAGCCGGCATCTCCGATCCGAATCGACCGATTGGTTCCTTCATGTTCCTCGGACCCACCGGCGTAGGAAAGACCGAGCTTGCCAAAGCGCTTGCCGAAAGTCTGTTCGACGACGAGCAAAATATCATCCGAATCGACATGTCCGAGTATATGGAAAAACATTCCGTATCCCGATTGGTCGGAGCGCCTCCGGGCTATGTCGGTTACGATGAAGGCGGTCAGTTGACCGAAGCCGTTCGACGCAAACCGTATTCCGTCGTTTTATTCGACGAAGTGGAAAAAGCGCATCATGATGTATTCAACATTTTGCTGCAAGTGCTGGACGACGGACGAATTACCGACTCACAGGGTCGAACCGTAGATTTTAAAAACACCATCATCATCATGACATCCAATCTGGGCTCGGAATATCTGCTTTCCGGAATCGATGAAGAAGGCAATCTGACAGCGGATTCAATCGAGCAAGTCAACAGCTTGCTAAAAATGTCCTTTAGACCCGAGTTTTTGAATCGATTGGACGAAATCGTGTTCTACAAACCGCTCAGCAAGAAAGAAGTGCTTTCCATCATCGATTTGATTATCGACAAATTGAGAGAGCGATTGATGCAGCAGCAACTTGGACTGGAAATCAGCCAAGCGGCAAAAAATCTAATCGCCGATGCGGCTTATGACCCGCTCTATGGGGCAAGACCGCTCAAAAGATATATCCAAGGCAAACTCGAAACGCTGATTGCCAAAAAAATCATTCAAGGCGATATCGATGTCGGCTCTACGATAACCGTCGATGTCGAAAACAGCGAGCTTGTTGTAAAGGCATAAAAAAGTCCGGCGATGTCTATTCACGATAACCGCCGATGTCAAAACAGCGAGCTGTTGTAAAAGCATAAAACTAAAGTATCACTTGCTTCGCGATGCAGATGTTGAAAACAGCGAGCACAAAAAAACTCCGGACAACCGTAACAGGATGTTTGGAGTTTTTTAATTCATTATAATTCTCAAAGAAGATACAATAGTTTTGACCGAAATACAAAATACTTTCGGTCGTTTTTTCAAATTCTAACTTTTATTCAGAAGCCGTAGATTTCTACATATTCCCGCCCTGATTGTCATTCGACGAATAGTAAGGCTCATCAAGCGGCGGATTCGGCATAACGAGCATCGCAATAATATAAGCGATGATACCGCCGCCCCAAAAAATACAAAGCACCCAAATCAAACGCACAATCGTCGAATCAATGCCGAAGTATTCGGCAATTCCTCCGCAAACTCCTTCAATTTTTCTATCCGTTCTGGATTTATATAATTTTTTTTCCATCATTTCTCCTTTCATTCTTTGAATATGTAAAACAGTTCTCCCAAAGCTCAGGCATCGCTGCTTCCCAGTAACATCATACCACAGAATTCACTTGGAATCAAACCGAAAAAATCCCTCCCAAAATAATTTTATCTCATTGTTATTCGGGAGGGTTCATTTTAAGAATTTATTTTTTTCATTTCTCGACACATCATACAGATTCCAACACTAATCATTGTAAAATCAACTAAAGGTTGTGTAAACCATACCGCATGAATTCCAAAAAATTTTGGCAAAATCAACATTGCGGGAACAAATAAAATAAGCTGCCTGAACATAACGATAATGCCTGCTTTTTTCCCATCCCCAATTGCTTGAAAGAAAGTAATACTCATTACCATAATGCCATATAAAACGAACACGGAATAAAACACTCTAAAATGCAACAACCCCTGCATTATAATATTTTTCTCCACTCCAAACGCAGATAATATCTGTTCTGAAAACAGCAATGCAGGTATCCAAAAAATACTCGCGAGAATAAGGCCCCCTACGGAAAAGACTTTTACCGCTTCTTTTACTCGATCAAATTTTTCCGCTCCGAAATTTGTTCCGACAACCGGCTGTAAACCTTGACTCATCCCCCAAAGCGGGATAAACGAAAATCCATATACCCGCATAGATGCCGCCATCAGAATTGCACTGACATCTCCCCCATATTTAAAGGCTTGTCGATATAACAAAGTCTGCTGTATCATAAAAAGTATCTGCATCATCATTGCTGAAGAACCGACAGCAAACATTTCAGGATATATCTCTTTGCTCGGCAAGATTCTATAAATCTTTACATTATTACTTTTTCTCGCAAAGTAATAAAAAGTAATAACCGCCTGAATGAATTGCGCCGTAATTGTAGCAATCGCCGCTCCTTCTATTCCGCGCTCGCCCATCAAAGTCATTAAGATCGGATCCAAAATTATATTCAGCAATGCTCCAAGCCCCATTATCATCATTGCTTTTTTCATAAGCCCTTCTCCACGCATGACCATATTTGCGGATTGTGTGAAATTCACAAAAAAAGAACCTAAAAATATAACTCTCAAATATCGAATACCTAAATCTTTTATTTCTCCTGTCGCTCCCACCATCGACAAAAAATAAGGTGAGAGAAAAATTCCTCCAATTAAAATAATTCCTGAGAACAATATCACCCAAAAAATGAGATTCCCCATAATTTTGTCAACAGTTTTCCGGTCGCCCTTCCCCAATGCTCTTGAAAGTATGGATGCTGACCCCATCCCTAGCAATGTAGATACCCCGCTGTTAAAAAAAGTCAAAGGCGCCGCTATTCCGCAAGCAGTCATTGCCGTTTGTCCTATAATATTCCCTGCAAATATTCCATCCATCAAAGGGTAAAGCCCTATCACGAACATTCCTATAACAGCCGGGATAGATAATTGAAACATCAACTCCATCGGTTTTTTTGTGAGCAATTGTTCTTTCATATCTTGTTGCATTTTCTTTCCCCTTTCATTAAGTTTTCACCACTCCTTAAATGAGTAAATTGCTACTTTTTCTCGCATTTACAATATTTCTTTTGATTTTCAATATACATTTGTACGATATCTTTAAAAAAATCCTTGTTTTTCAGAAAAATTTCTCTTATAGAGAGATTTTCAGTTGCAACAATCATCGCATTGACGAACGCAATCCATTCATCATAAAGTAAACATTCCAAATTCGGCAATTTATGTTCATGGAAATAATCCAGAAGTTCTTCTTTTGATTCTTTCATGATTCTTTGTTGCAATTCCTTAAGTTGAAAATTTTTCTCCGCTTCCAAAAGAAATATCGCATATAGTGACTTGTACTCATTTTGATCAAGTAATTTTAGAACACTGATTTCAACAACCAAATCCTCTAAAGGCAATCCCGGATGTTCAGCAATATATTTTTCAATAAGCTGATATCGATGTTCATTTCCATCCAACATTAAGTCATACAACATCTGCGAAGTATTCTTGTAATGTCGATATACCCCACCTTTACTCATTCCGACTTTCTTGACCACATCTTCCATTGTTGTACTACGGAATCCTTTTTCTAAAAAAAGAGTTTTTGCAATATCTCGAATTTCTTTTTTTCTTTCATCCGCCGGAAGTCTTTTTCTTGCACACATAGACATCTCTCCCATTCTAGTTTTGATTTTAAAATTATTAGCGACTGTTCCGTCGCTTAGAATTATATCATATGTTTTTTCCCGTTTCAATCTTTTTATGATGGAAAACAAAAACTTTCTCTGTTCTCCATAATATTACACCTGAAAATAAAATTTAAAGCTAATCCTATTAGAAATCTAAACAAATATGTAACAAAACCTAAAAATGCAAATTCGCTGATAACAAATGAAACACTTGCAATGCATCTCTCCAGAATTGTGTTTTAAAAATGAAAACCGACTTTCAATTGCCACATTGAATTTGCTCAAAAAAAATCCCGACCGAACTCAATCGGTCAGGATTTCTTATATAATCTATACTTTTTTAATCAATTCATTTTCCGTCGATAAGGTCGCCTTCGCTTCATTGCTGAACTGTTGCAATGCTTTTTTCGCCTGTGCAATCGAAATCACCGTACCGGCTCCCCCGATGCAACCTCCTGCGCAACCCATTCCTTCAAGCAACATTCCGTTTTTCTTGCCCGCCTTTGCCAGACGAATCATTTTCACACATTCATGCAATCCGTCCGCATGCTCGACCTGAACGACCGCACTCGGGTCCAACTGTTTTGCCACACGACTCACCGCATTGGCAACTCCGCCGGATGCTGCAAAACCTCGTCCAACCGTAGAGGCATCGTTGACAATATTTTCCGTTTCAATTTCAGACGGCTCGATATCTTTTGCGATAAAGAGACCGAACAATTCTTCAAAGGTGATAACGAAATCCACAAATCCTTTGACATTGTCTTCAAGCGCTTCCAATTTTTTGGCAACGCAAGGACCGATAAAAACAACTTTGGAATCCGGATCCTGTTTTTTCAAATAATGCGCCGTTGCAATCATCGGCGTAGCGGAATCCGAAATATACGGCAACTGGTCCGGGAACATATTGCGCACCATGCCGAACCATGCAGGGCAACAGCTCGTTCCCATGTACGGTCTTTTGTTCGGTACTTCGTCCAAAAATTCCTGCGCCTCATGAATCGTTTCAATATCGGCACCCAGTCCCACTTCCACTACATCTTTGAAGCCCAAGCGCTTGATTGCTTCAAATACCTGCGCCGGTCCCGCCATCGGTCCGAACTGACCGACAAAAGCAGGGGCGATAATCGCATAGATATTCGTATCGGATTTCAAAGCCTTTACCAACTGATAAATTTGCGATTTGTCCGCAATCGCTGAAAACGGACAATGCTGCATACAATTTCCACATGACACGCATTTGGTGTGGTCAATTTTCGCACGGCCGAGCTCGTCACTCCCGATTGCATTGACTCCGCATGCCACAGCACAAGGTCTATCGTACATAATGATGATGCTGTACGGACAAACATCTTTGCATCTTCCGCATTTAATACATTTGCTCTGGTCGATATTCGCCTTCTTTTTATCCAACGAGATAGCGTTGACCGGACAAATATTCTGGCATGGATGGCCGATACATCTTCTACAATGATCCGTTACTTCATAAGTCTTGGTCGGACATGCCTCACAAGCAAACGGAATGACATTGATGAGCGGCGCCTCATAGATTCTCTCATTGACATCCACTTCTTCAACACCGTCCGTAAGCGGTCCATATACGCCGGCACTTCGAACATCCAATCCCATCGCCAAACGAATGCGCTCGCCGACAATCGCTCTCTCTTTGAAAATATCATGTCGATACTGCGCCTCTTCTCCCGGCAAAATATTAAATACCGATTTCGGCAGCTCACTCAGCGGTCTATCTTCATAGGCGATAGAAGCTACCTCTGCAAAAACTTTCCTCCTAATACTGATTACATCTGTAAATAACCCAAGCATTATGTACCCCTTTTTAACCCTTCGCTAATTCTACAATTTTCTCCATTACCTCTTGCGATGTCGCTCTCGTAATCACTTCATCATTTACCTTGACCACCGGTGACATCTTATTGTCTTGTTTACAATATTGCATACACTTTGAAAAACCGAGATTGACCTCTACATCATATCCCTGCGCTTTCAAATCATCGGCAAGCTGCTCCAATACATCATACATTGACGATGCGCCCGCCATCATGCATTGAGAACCTGAACAAATTTCTACATTAATCATAACATTCTCCTTTGCAACTTATTATCTTTAATATATATGAATTTTTCCGTTTTGTAAATATAATTTGCAAATATAAATCACTTAATTTCGTGTTAGCTATAACAAACCAAACTTTGTATTTGCAATTCGTTCGTTTTTTTACGAAAAAGAATTTTTCATCCTCTTTCTTCTATTGATATAGTCGTTCACATAAACTAAAACCGATTTTGCAATATGATTTATAATTCAATTTGTCCTTTGCGTTTCAAATTCTCATTGAGCCGAAATCCCTGTTGTAATTTCGTTTGGGAATTTATTTTTGATTTCGGACTGACAATTCGATTTACAAAACTGATTTGCCGTCAAGTGATTCCTTTTGCTCCCGAATCAAGGCATTCAAAGACGCTATCTCCCGAAGCACAAAATATCCGGTGACAATCGCCGCCACGCTGTCCGAAATCGCATTGCTCAGATACACGCCCCGAACGCCCATCTTCGGCGCCAATATCAGAATCGCCGGCACGATAATCAAACCATTTCTCAGAAAGAACAAAAATCCGGACAACTTCGATTTTCCAACCGCTTGAAAATATTGCGCCCCCATTACCTGAATTCCGAACAACGGAAGCGCCGACAAATATATCCGAATGCCTTGCGATGTCATTTCAATCAGCTTGTCATCGTCGGCAAAAATGCCAATCAGCCATTGCGGACGCAGCTGAATAATTAAAAACAAAGCCAAAGAAAGCAAAAACGCGCAGAAAGTAGAAAATATCAATGCCTCTTTTACGCGAGAATATTGCCTACTCCCCCAATTGTAGCCGACGATGGGCTGATTTCCCTGCACGATGCCGAAAACAATCATATGATACAGACTGAAAATCGTCAAAATAATAGTAATCGCCGCCACATCAAAATCCGTGCCGTACTTCACAATGCTGATGTTGACAAACATTCCCACTGCCGACGCCAAAATCTGCACATAAAAAGAAGGGGAACCTTTGACACAGATTTCTTTCGCATATCGCCATTGATTTTCGATGATTCTCTTTTCCAAACGAAGCGGTAAATCCTCCGCCTTTGTAAAATACCCGAGAATATAAATCGTGTGCACCAATTGCGAAATCACCGTCGCAATCGCCGCGCCCGACACGCCCAATCGAAAAACGAAAATAAAGATGGGATCCAAAATCATATTGAGAATGGAGGTATAAAGCACCGCCTTCATCGCCACTTTCGCATTTCCAATCGCTCGAAGCGAATTGCTCAAACAATAACCGGGCATTCCGACAACAGCGCCAAGCATCAGAATCAAAATATAGGGCTGCGCATACGGATAGACCTGCTCCGATACACCGATTTTTTGCAAAACAAAATCCTGCAAAAGCACAAATCCTATCGCAAACAAAGCCATCGAATAAATAATATATCGAAGCGACAGATAGAGAATGTCCTTCGCTTCTTCGTCTTTTCCCTCACCCAATCGAATCGAAACAAGCGTGGATGAACCGATACCGATTAAAAAAACAATCGCCATTTGCAACACCTGTATCGGCATCGTAATTCCAACGCCGGATAGTGCAAGCGGATTTATCTTGCCGACAAAATATCGATCGACCACATTAAAAATCGCCGTACTGAGCATGCCCAAAATCGCCGGCACGCTCAATTCCCAAAGCAATGTACGAATTTTTTTCTCGCCTAACATAACTCTCCTTCAACAATTTACCTATGAAGCAAGTCTATTCCTCTATTTTTTTCAAAGCCTCCTCCAAATCGAGCGATTGAACATCCTTAAGCTTTCTTTGAATCTGTCTTGTTCGAACGCCGACCAATTTATCCAATTCGCTCGACACCGCAGTCAGCTTTTTCTGCGTAAGACTCAGCACATTTTCAAAAGTGTCGAACTCCGCTTTGACCGCCCCGAGTATCTCCCAAACTTCGGACGAGCGTTTTTGAATCGCCAATGTCTGAAAGCCCATCTGCAAACTGTTGAGCAATGCCGCCATCGTGGTCGGGCCGGCAATCGTTACACGATACTTGCGCTGAATTTCTTCAAAAAGTCCCAAACGAATCACTTCCGAATACAATCCTTCAAATGGCAAAAACATCACCGCAAATTCCGTCGTGTTCGGCACATCAATATACTTGTCCGAAATATCTTTCGCAAAAAGTTTGATTCTCGTTGCCAGCTCCTGCTTGGCTTTTTGAATCTCGCCGCCGTCATTCGTGTCGTATGCATCGAGCAATTTGTTGTAAGCATCCGCCGGAAATTTCGCATCGATAGGAAGATACACCACCTTGTCCGATGCCGGCATTTTGACCGCAAATTCAACAAAGCTTTGGCTTCCCTTCTTGGTCGCTACATTGGCATCATATTGCTCCGGCGACAAAATTTCCGACAAAATCGCACCTAATTGTAATTCACCGAGCATTCCTCTGGTTTTGACATTGGACATAATTTTTTTGAGGTCGCCCACCCCCACCGCCAAACTCTGCATCTCACCCAATCCTTTATACACTTGCTCCAAACGGTCATTGACGATTTTGAAAGAATCACTGATTCTCGATTCCAGCGTGGCTTGCAATCGCTTATCCACCATCTCCCGCATCTGCTCCAGCTTTTGATTGTTGTCGAGCTGAATCGCATTCAAACGATTTTCCATCAAGGCGCGTACATTTTCCATTCGCTTTTCATTCTCCAGCGCTTCACCCTGCAAAACCATATTTTGCGAATCGACCGCCTGCTTGATGCTGTTGGTCGTTTCCACACGCATCAAACTGAATTCATTGCGTATGCCCTGCTGCAATGTATCGATATCCTGACGCAAATCGGTAGAATTTCCCCTTATCAGCAAAAAGAACATCCCGATAGCGATGAGAACTAATAAAATAAGTATGATGATTTCCATAGCGCTCCTTCCGGTTAATAAAACTCCGTTTCTTTTCAAAATAGTATCACAGAATGCTTTTGAAATCAATAAAGGCATTCTATCACGATTTCCAAAACCGAAAATTTCATACTGAAATAAGCACTATAACAAAAACAGCGATTTTCATGTAGCCGCCCTTCAAAACCTTCTACACAAAATCGCTGTATTTTAATTTCAATTTATTTTAAAAAGCGGAATTCATACAAAGGGATATTCTCTGTATGCTCGAAATGAGCGACGCCGAAAGCACGAGAAGAAATATCGGAATTTGGAAAACAATCATCTTTTCTTTTCCGAAAGCAAATTGAAAGCCAATCGCTATAATCGGCAAACAATAAAAACACGCTGCTGCAAAGCGACCAATCCCATCGAAAACAAAACCGTTTTTCCCGCTCGATTTGTTTTTGCACTTTAACAAGCGGGAGGTTATGATAAATTCGACGGTTTTTGCAAAAATTATCCCAACCATCCATAGTGGAAAAATATCCTTTTGATGGAGCGCCAATCCGGTAGCGAAAATGAAAAAGAAATCCATCGCAACATCCAGTAGGCTGCCCGCCCGACTTTCGACATGCCATCTTCTTGCCAATCGTCCGTCACAAAAATCCGACAGGATGACAACGAAAAAAATTAGCACGAAATGAGCAAGTGAACGGCTATTTTTCCGCAACAATTCGATAAACCGCATTGTGAGAAAAAATCTCGATAGAGTTATTGCATTCACTGTCAAAAATCTTATTCTTCTCTTGTGCTGTTCAAGCATTTTCTCGTCCATTTCTCTACATAGAAAATCTCTGATTAACAATTCGCCATTTTTTCCAAAAGACTCGACTCATTCTCCGCGACAATCAATTCTTTGTTCAAACGAACAAATACTTCGGAATTACCCTTTTGATTGTTCTGACAATGTCCGACACATCCGACCTTTACATGATAACCGCTACGCTCTGCAAAACGATTTATACTTTCGATGTTCACGCCGGAACATTTTCGGCACACGCGAATAATCGGTTGCGAATTTACTCCGACTCTTCCGATAAGCCATATTGCCACCGTAAGTATGACAACCCAAGACATCAAAAGAATCATCCGCTCCATCTGAATAATATAACAGTACCACGCAATTTGGATGGCGACAAAAGCAATCAACGCTTTTTTCAGTAAAACATTTTCTTTACCGATTATATAGACTCCCAAAGCGACACCAAGCATTCCGCCGACGAAAAAACTCATAAAATCGACATCTCGCCAATCAAACGGATACAGCTGCGCTCCATAAATTATCGTCAAAACGGAAATCAAAATAACACTTCCCCCAAACAGAATTTCATTACCCTTTTTCGTTTTCATAACAACCTCCGTACATTTTTTTAAAGTTCGCCGCGAGAATGAATATTATTTTTTATTCATTCTGAAGCGGATAAAATAAAAAGGAATTACTTTCCCTTTTTATTACTCAATACTCCTTGAATAAAATATTTCAGCAGCACCCGAAGCGTTTGCGTTTTCTCCGCGAAATCTTTGGTATCCACATTGCAATCAATATAATAAATCAGCTGATACACTTTTATAATTTCGGCGATTTGCGCTTCATCAAAATCGGCATTCTTCAAATATTTTTCAATATAGAGCAACATCATCTGATGAAATGAATTGTTGTTTTTTCCATCTTCCGATATATAATATCCATGCAATTTGTCGCTGATTTTCGGATTATCCCATTCCAATAAAATTTTATTATCCAGCATGTTGAGCATCAGTTGCTCAAACAATTCTTCCATCACCTGAAGCGGCTCGGCATTCCAATCCACTCCTTGCATAACTTTGTGACGCACTCGCTCATTCTCTTGGATATAGACCTGCAAAAAAATTTCCTCTTTGGAATCATAATATTTGTAGAAAGAGCCGACGGAAATTTTGGCGCGTTTGGATATTTCCGCGATATTCGTTTCTTTGTAGCCTTTTTCGATAAACACTTCGTAGGCGGCATCGTCCAATACGATTTTTTTTTCATCCATTGCATCACCTCTCGTGAATGAATTTTTTATTTTGTTCATTCTTAATCTTATCAGAAAGGATTTTCTATGTCAATCGTATTTTTATTTTTTATCGAAAAAGTTACCTTTATTTTTTCAAAACGCACACAAATTCTTCCGCACTTTTTTACTTATCGTGCTTTTTTGTGGTATAATTATTAAAAATTTATTTGGAGAAGATTATGTCACGAATTGCCATCATATCGGATATTCACAGCAATGTGCCCGCCATGAATGCGGTGCTCCGAGATATTGAAAAAAAGAATATTGACTACATCTATTGTCTTGGAGATATCATCGGCAAAGGCCCTTCGCCCGCCGAAGTAATTGAGCTTTGCAAAGACTATTGCGACATAAGCATTCTCGGCAACTGGGAAGATTTCTTGCTTCAAAATGATATTGACGAAGATCCCATCGCCTACTATCGACAGAATATCCCCTTTCATCAACTGGATTATCTGAATTCCTTGGGTTATCTGATTGAATTTTATCTGAGCGGGCGATTGGTGCGACTTTTTCACGCCCATTCAAACAATATCTATCGTCGGGTCTACGACAACAGCAATCTGGAAATTCATTGCGAAATGTTTGAGCCGCCCGTCGAGTTCAACACCGGGTTTGAGCAAGACTCCGACATTGCTTTTTACGGCGATGTGCATTATTCTTTTCAAATAAATTATAATGAAGATTTTTATGCTGCATATTTTCAACGCTTGCAAAAGGAAAAAGAAATTTCTTACACACAATTTTTGGAGCAATATGCCAAACAAATCGAGCGCATGAAAAACAAAAAGCTCATCAATGTCGGCAGCGTCGGACAACCTTTTGACGGAGTGCTTGCGACCTATGCGATTTTGGAAGGAAATTTGCATTCGAAGGAAAAAAGCGATTATCAAATCGAGATTGTAAAAATCCCTTACAACAATCAGGAAGCGGCTCGCATCGCGCTTGCATCCACGATGTTTGACAAGAAAGAATATGCCCGCGAAATTCTGACCGGAATTTTCCGCGGTTTTGAATAAATGTATTGCAAATGAATTATGGTATTCGTCCACATAATTTCCCGCTGATTTTTCAACCTTATGTTTCGGTTGACAGCAACAAGAATACCGCTTGTTGACGAATTATCTTAAAACAATCTATAAACCATAGGAGAACAAATGAACAATTCCCCCCTAATTATCGGTGTTGCCGGCGGCTCGGGCTCCGGCAAAACCACTTTGGCAAAAAATCTGAATCTCGCGATCCCCAATTCCGTCATCTTGTCGCATGACTTCTATTATAAAGATAATCGCGACATTTCTTTTGAAGAACGCCTGAAGATGAATTACGACCATCCCAACGCCTTTGACACTCAGCGAATGGTCGAGGATTTGAGAAAACTCAAAAACAATGAAGCCATCGAGCGCCCGGAATACTCTTTCATCACCTATACGCGCTTGGACGAAACCGTACGCATTGAGCCGGCGCCCGTCATCATCGTCGAAGGGCTGCTCATTTTTGACAGTCCGGAATTGTTGGAGCTGATGGATATCAAAATTTTTGTCGAATCCGATGCCGATATTCGATTCATCCGCCGCATGATGCGCGATGTGAAAAACAGAGGACGAACCGTCGATTCCGTCGTGGAGCAATATCTTTCGACCGTCAAGCCGATGTTTGACCAATTTATCGAGCCGACCAAACGCTATGCCGACATCATCGTTCCGAGAGGCGGAAAAAACGAAGTCGCATTGAGTATGATTCTCGCACGAATCCGCTCGACCATCAATAAACAACAGGAATAAGAATGGAAAAACTCCTCGCTTGTGAGGAGTTTTTTGTATGAAATCATAAATCCAAATCCTAATGAACCAGTTGCACCTGTTTATCAAAAACTTTTTTCTTTTCTTCGTCAAATTGATGCGACACGACAAACAGCGTTTTGTCTTCAATTTCCACGATAATATCTTCAATTTTTGAAACGGTTTCTCTATCCACATTGGCAAGCGGCTCATCCAATATCAAAATCGGTGCATCCGAAAGCAGAACCCGCGCCAACGAAATTCTCTTTTTTTCACCGCCTGAAAGATTACTTCCGTTTTCGGTAATCATTTTGTCCAAAGCCTCTTTGCTCGCAAATTTATCCAATCTTAATTTTTTGAGCATCTCCATCAATTTTGCATCATCAATATTTCGATACATCGTCAAATTGTTTCGCAGCGTATCGCTGAACAAAAACGCCTCCTGCCGCATGACCGCGATATGACGATTCAAATCCTTTATATCGCCGCTTTTTATCCGATTGATACAAACCTTCCCGTCGCTCGCCTCATAATATCCGAGTAAAATATTCATCAGCGTCGATTTTCCTGAGCCCGACGCGCCCATTATCAAACATTTTTCACCGGACAACAATTCCAGATTGAAATCCCGAATCAGCGCATCCTCTCCGTAAGAGAAAGAAACCTTCTCAAATTGAACCTGCTCTATCCTTTCTTCAAGGGCTTGTTTCGAATCCGAGCTCATCAGTAAGCGCGCATGAATGCCGCCGATAAATTTTTTCGCAATATCCTTGCTCGAAACCAACTCTTTGAGATAGGTTGAAAGTGAAATAATCGGATAGGAAAGCTGGTCAATCATGCCGACGGCAACAAAAAACTTTCCCGCCGAAAATTTTTTGTTCGCGACAAAAAATGCAGCCACCGCCAAAATTACAAAATGAGACAAATAAGACAACAGTCCCGACAACACGCGCGACATCGCCGCCAATTTTTTTGTCTGATACGATGCGTCCAAGACCTCTCCAATGCTTTCGTCAAATTGATTTTCCACAACATCCGTCATCGAAAAATTTTTAATCAGCTCAAAACCGTTCAACCACTCCATCACTTTACTCAGATGTTTTTCAAAAGCTTCTACATTTTTTCTTTGCGCTTTTTGCAATCTGCCCTCAACAAGCTTTGGTACATACAGCGGCGTAGTCAGTAGGAACAAAGTCAAAACGGCAATGCCCGCATCCAACCAAAACAGCGACACCGAGACGATGACTATCTTGATGATAATTTCAATCAACAGCGGAATGACGCCGAAATATCCGCCCAACACCATATCGCTCTCATTCGTGTACTGCGCGATATATTCTCCACTTTTTTTATTTTGTATCTCAATCGGTGAGAGCCTAAACAAACTCATGAAAAAAGATTTTCGTAATTTACGATTATTTCCGATAGCATATTTGGCACGAAACAAGTCAAAAATATAAAAAGTGCCCATTTCCAAAGCGATAAGTATAAACAAAAACAAAATCATTGCCGACAAATTCGATTTTCCACCATAGATTGCAATGTCCAAAATATCTCCTTTGACAAATTGAACGCGCACGCCGAGCATAGTGGAAATCAGCGAAAAAAGCGTCAGGACAATCAGCTCAAGTCGCCTTTCTTTAAGATATTCTTTCATCCAATCCCCTCCTCCGTCAACTCTCCACAATTGTAGCATAATCAAATTTTGCTGACAAGCGATTGAAAGCGGAAAAAACTTTTGCCGGAGCACTTTTTACAAAAAATCGCAAACCAAAATTGAAATCATAAATTTGAATTGAAACCGAATTCACGAATTAAAAAATCAAAATCAAAAACGAAAAATCAAAATCGCAAAGATAAAACTGAGATTTCATTTTTAAAATCGCAAAACTTAATTCGAAAATAGAAATCATGAATTGTAAGTCGCAAATCCAATTTCGTTTCCCAACAAAATATTCAATTTTTCTTTTGCAAATTGTTAAAATATGGTATTATGTAGATAGGGTTTTAATGGAAAAGAAAAGGATGATTTTTATTAAAGTCACACGATCTGATGATTTCAATACTCTCCGCTGATAAAAAACACAAAATCAAACTTAGAAGCGAAAAAACACAAAGTCAGCCGAAAACGAGCCCGGAAGCCATTGGAAACAAAACGCCCTACAACCATAGGGTTTTAAAACCCATTACTCCGTAAGGAGACGGAAACTTTCCACTTTATTAGAGTATTGAGATTGAGAATCAACAAAGTTTTAAAACCCATTACTCCGTAAGGAGACGGAAACTCAATCCACAACCACAGATTACCGCCAGCAATCAAAAGGTTTTAAAACCCATTACTCCGTAAGGAG
>JBGZSM010000022.1:0-10372 GCA_041853585.1 Filifactoraceae bacterium | reverse complement strand
GTCCCACCGACATTTTTCCGGTGATGACCAGATGTGCGCCCATCCATAGGATGAGGATATCAAAGGTCTTTTGAATAAATTGACCGATATTGCCGGCGGTTCCGGCAAGCATGGAAGTTTTAAAACTCGCTTTGACATAGCCGGATAAAATGCCTTCCCATTTCTTTTGAATCTGTGGCTCCAGCGCAAAGGATTTGATGGTTTGTACTCCGGTGACGGATTCCACTAAATAGGAATTTTGCTCTGCTCCGCAGTAGAATTTTTCATCAAGTCGCTCTTTGAACAATGGGGTAACCAGTAAAGAAAGCGCCGCAAAAATTGGCAAGGAAAAAAGTACCAATAGGGTCAATGATTTGCTGTAGATAAACATAACGGCAATATATACTACGACAAAGACAATGTCCAGCACAATCGTCAGCGGCGTGCCGGTCAAAAATTGTCGGATGTTTTCAAGTTCTCGTACGCGAGCGATGGTATCTCCGACCCGTCTGGTTTCAAAATAGGTGAAGGGTAGTGAAAAAAGATGGTTGAACAATCTTGCACCGAGCATCACATCGATGCGACTGGTGGTGTGGGTGAACAGATAGTTTCGGGCGATGCCCATCACCGTTTCAAAAACGACAATGATAAATAGTCCGATCGACATGACATTGAGTGTGGTTAAGGAATGATGGGTCAGCACTTTGTCGATGACCACTTGGGTGATAATCGGTGAAAAAAGCCCCAATATCTGTATGGTCAGTGCGGCAACCAATACTTCTATCAAAGGCTTTTTGTATTTGATAATATCGGGAATAAACCAGCGGAATCCAAACGCCCGGTGTTTGTCTTTCCAAAACTTTTGCGCGATCAGAATAATATTTCCGCTGAATTGTTTTTCAAATTCTACAATCGGTACGGAAACGGGTGCTGAATCCCCTTGGCGAAGAATCAGTGCTTGTTTAGAATCCAAATGAGCCAATAGACAAAACTCGCCGTTATTCAGCTCCACAATCGCCGGTTTCGGCAAACTTTCGATATATTTGAGTTCCAAATTGGCTATCTTGACTTTTAGGTCCGCTTTCTTGGCAATGATTAAAATATCTTCTGCCGTCATATTTTTTTCAAGCGCCAAGATATGGGCGACTTGCTCCGGCTCAATCGCAATTCCATGAAAACGCGCCAAGCTGATGAATGAATACATACCGGTATCCAAATGCATCTGATAACTTTCTTCTTCCATATCGATATGTGAATCCAACTTCTCTTGTTCCATATCAAAAGCACCGATTGCCATTCTCTGCTCGGTGTTTTTGTTTTGTCCCTCTTCCCTTGGATGAGTTTGTATCTCCTCTTTTTTATGTATGGACTCCGATTGATTTTCTTCTCTAAAATCTTTTCCCAATGTTTTCTCCTTCTCGTTGGATTACGGATAAACAAAGCCCAAAAAATATCCGAATCCAATCAATTTTTTTGTTACTTTATTATTTTTATGGATTAATTCTAGCATAAAATCGTTTGCTTGACAATTCTTTTTTTATTTATAGTAAGAAGTTTTTTCTATAAAGCGATAAAAATACTTTCCCGAATGATTGCGCGTAAAAAAACATCAGACTGCAGCTGACAATCTGATGTTATGCTCATACCGAAAGCTCGCCGCAGCGAGTTTCAAATTACTGTTCTCGACAATGTCGGCATAGTCCGAGAAAAATCATTTTGGACTCATCCAACTCAAAGCCGTGTTTTTGTAGCAAGTGCTCCTTCACTCTGGTCAGCGATTCGCAATCCATGTGAATAAGCTCATTGCATTTGGTACATTTGAAATGATAGAAATTGTTGTCCAAATCGCTGATATATTCATAGCAAGCACTTTTGCCCGATTCGGAAACAAATTTTTTGATAGTTCCTTGCGCCTGCAGTTCATTGATTTTTCGATATACGGTCGCCCTGCCCAAATCATATCCCTGCTCAATCAACTTGTGGTAAATCTCCTCTACGGTAAAATGAGTTCCTGCGCTTTCGATTACCGCATCCAAAATCACTTGTCTTTGTTTCGTTTTATAATTTTTCTTCATATTATATACCTTCCATTTTTTAATTATAGGAAAATTTTTCGTAATTGTCAAATTGATTTTACTCTCTTCCTATGATAAGATATAGCAAGGGAGGGAGTTATGAGTAAAAAATTTAGAGGCAATCTGTTGTTGTTGCTGACTGCGATTATATGGGGCTCCGCATTTGTCGCGCAGAAGCAAGGTATGGATTTTGTGAAGCCTTTTACTTTCAATGCGGTGCGAAATTTTATCGCCACACTTGTATTGATGGCGGTGATACCTTTTTTCAGTTCGCCGAAGACGGAGCGATTTAGAGAGGACAAAAAAACTTTGGTAGTCGGCGGTATTTGGTGCGGCGTCGTATTGTTCATCGCCGGAGCGCTGCAACAAATCGGCGTACAATATACGACATCGGGCAAGGCGGGTTTTATCACTACCTTATATATTGTCATCGTACCGATACTGGCATTGTTTTTAGGGAAAAAAGTTGATAAAAAAATTTGGTTTTGCATCTTGGTGGCGGGAATCGGTTTTTATCTGTTATCCATCAAGGATGATTTTTCGATTGGAAAAGGAGATTTGCTCGTATTTTTATGTGCTATTTTCTTTTCGGTGCATATCTTGGTCATCGATTATTTTTCACCGAGAGTCGATGGGGTCAAAATGTCCTGCATTCAATTTTTCGTCTGCGGACTCATCAGTATGGTGGCGATGTTTCTTTTTGAAACGCCGACTATCGACGGAATTTTGCAGGCGACGATTCCGATTTTATATACCGCTGTACTTTCGAGCGGTGTCGGTTATACGCTTCAAATTGTAGCGCAGAAAGATACCGACCCGACGATTGCATCGCTGATTCTAAGTTTGGAATCCGTCTTTGCCGTTTTGGCGGGATTGATTTTGCTCAGAGAAGTGCCGACGATTAAAGAAGCAATCGGTTGTGTTTTTATCTTCTTTGCCATCATCTTTGCGCAGTTGCCGAAGAAAAATCAGGCCGAAATATCATAGTTGAAGTTTACGACAACTGTTTATATCTGAATACAAAGACTTTCCAATGACAAAAATAGCACTCGCAAGAGTGCTTTTTAATATCTACAAGTGATTTGTTTACACAAAAAAGCTGCCACATTCCATGGCAGCCCTCTCTTTATTTTGCAGTTTCCGGTTTCAAATTGATTTTTCCGCCTGCTTGTTTTTCTTTTACTTCTTCGGCTTCCTCGACGCTTTCGGTTGGCTCGGTGTTTTCTTCCGCCACCTCCGCATCTTCGCTCAAATCCAACTGGCCGTTGTATGCCAACAAATATTGCTCGGCATCCAGCGTTTCATATCTTAACAACGCCTGCGCAACCAATTCCAATTTATCCAGATTTTCGCTGAGTAACTTGGTGGTTTGCTCGTATGCTTCATCGACCAGAATTTTGATTTCTTCATCGATTTTCGCCGCTACTTGCTCGGAATAATTTTTTCTGGTTGCAAAATCTTTGCCCAAAAACACTTCGTCATTGGAATCCGTAAATGCCATAACGCCGAGATTTTCGCTCATTCCGTATCGAGTTATCATATTGCGTGCAATCATCGCCACTCGCTCAAGGTCATTGCTCGCTCCGGTCGAAATATCTTCCAGCACCAATTTTTCGGCAACTCGTCCGCCGAGCAGATGAATCATATGCTCTTTCAAATCGGTCTTGGTTCGATAATATCTGTCTTCTTCCGGCAAGATCATCGTGAATCCGCCTGCCATTCCTCGCGGTACAATCGTTACCTGATGAACCGGGTCGGTATTCGGCAAGAGCGTTGCCACAACCGCATGACCGGCTTCGTGATAAGCGGTCAGTCTGCGCTCTTTTTCACTGATGATGCGAGATTTTTTTGCAACGCCGGCAATCACTTTTGTAATCGCCTCTTCAATCGTATTTTTATCAATCTTTTTCGCTTTTTTACGAGCCGTCAGCAAAGCCGCCTCATTCATGAGGTTTTCAATATCCGCCGGTGTAAAGCCCGGTGTTCCTTTCGCCAGCTCTTTGAAATTCACATTATCCGCCAAAGGTTTGTTCTTCGAATGGATTTTCAAAATCTCTTCGCGACCTTTGACATCCGGTGCCCCGACCATAATCTGACGGTCGAATCTGCCCGGTCTGAGCAATGCCGGGTCAAGAATGTCCGCTCGGTTGGTCGCCGCCATGATGATGATTCCTTCGTTGACTCCGAAACCGTCCATCTCGACGAGCAATTGGTTGAGCGTCTGCTCTCTCTCGTCATGTCCGCCGCCAAGTCCGGCACCTCTGCGTCGTCCGACCGCGTCAATCTCGTCGATGAATACGATACATGGTGCATTCTTCTTGGATTCTTCAAACAGGTCACGCACTCGAGACGCTCCTACTCCGACAAACATTTCCACAAAGTCGGAACCTGAAATCGAGAAGAACGGCACGCCCGCTTCTCCGGCAACCGCTTTTGTCAAATAGGTTTTTCCCGTTCCCGGAGGACCGACGAGCAAAACGCCTTTCGGAATTCGCGCACCGATTTCGATATATCGCTGCGGAGATTTCAAGAAATCGACAATTTCTTCCAATTCCTCTTTTTCTTCATCCAATCCCGCTACATCATTAAAGGTGATTTGTTTTTTGTCATCGCGATGTCTTTTTGCTCTCGATTTGCCGAAGCCCATAACTTTTGAGCCTCCGCCCTGCGACTGTTGCATCATGAAATACCATACCGCAAGCGTAACGCCCATCACCACCATCAACGGCAAAAAGCTCAACAACCAGGATTGTTGCGGCGGTTTGCTTGCAATTACTTTCAATGTACCGTCTTTTACCTGTTGTGTAATAAGGTCGGAAAGTTGAAAACTGTTGAGCGCATAAGGAATATAACTGGTAAATCCCTTTTCTTCTTTTCCGTCAACATATTTTCCGGTCACATTGAATTCTTCAATATTGATTTCTTTAATTTGTTTCGTTTCCAGTTTTTGATAGAATTCCGAATAGGTCAATTCCGTAGTGACATTGCTCTTTTTCCCTAATTGCATTCCGAAAAGGACAACGAGCACTACCAAGATGATATAGAACGGAACCCCTCTAAAAATTTTTTTCAAGATTTTTTTCCTCCTGATTTTCTTTTTTCGCCATCGGTTTGACTGTCAGCCTTACCACTTTTTTTGTTCCCTCTCCGATTTTCGACTCATCGCTGATATCATGTCCCAATATCCAAATCACCTTATTGTCATCTGCAAATATCGGTATTCTGTTTCGATTTTGTTGAGGAATTTTTTTATCAATAAAAATGTCTTTTACTTTCTTTGTACCGCTAAACCCCAGCGGTTTGATTTTGTCGCCCACCCGACGATTGCGCACGACCAATTTTCCGTTGATTTTGTCAATGTCAAACGCTTTGATATTGCTGCTTGACGACAACAGCTTGCATTTTTCACGACTCATTGTGCGAGCGTCAATCTGCAAAGCCAATTCCGGAATTTCGGTGGTGCCGTTGAGGTTGATTTCATATTCAAAATCAATATCTTCATCGACAATCGGCTTTTCGGTAACATAGAGATTGTACCCTTTTTTCTCGACGGTAATCCCTTTTGGGAAATTCGTCATCAGCTCCGATTTAGGATTTTTTATAATCTTCAGCGCATCGTCCAGATGGATGTACTCCAATCCTTCCGCGCTGCCGAGCAATTCGGCATAAGCAAGCTTCAGCATCCTTTTGATAATGGTGTCCGGCAAATTGTCCAAACCGTCCAATTCAAATTTGATGGCATAGTCCTCTATTTTTTGGTGCAATTCGTCAAAGGATTTGCTCGCGTTTTCTTCCAAATAACGGCTGTCCTCCCGAATGCCGTTGGACATTCGCGACAGAATCTCTTTGATATTGCAAGCGAAATGTTCTTCAATAAAAGGCAACAATTCCAGTCGAATCTTGTTGCGCGTATACGAATTTTCCAGATTCGTATTGTCGGTAATATAGTGAATGTCGTTTAAACGACAATATTCTTCAATCTCATATCTTTTGATGTCCATCAACGGACGGATGACGCCGTCGGCTCGCTTGTATTCGATTCCTTTCAAGCCGTTCAGACCGGTTCCTCTCAAAATTCGCATGATGAGGGTCTCCGCCTGGTCATCCAAATTATGTGCTGTCGCAATTTTGTTGCAGCGCAACTTTTTCATCAGCTCAAAAAGCATATTGTAGCGCGCAAATCGTGCCGCCTCTTCGATGGTCAGTTTTTTGTCCATCGCCAAATCCGGCACATTCACCGAGCTTAGAAAGCAGCGTATATCCATCTCTCTGCTCGCCCGATATGAAAAAAGTGCATCCGAATGTGCTTCCACACCGCGAATTTGATGATTGAGATGTGCCGAAAAAACCTTGATGCCCAATTCTTTTTGCAAGCTTTTCAAAACATGAAGCAAGGTCATCGAATCGGCTCCACCCGAAAGAGCGACCAATATACGATCGCCTGTCTGTACTAAATTTTCTCTTTTTATCGTATCCAGCACTTTTTTTGTCAGCATAAATCCTCCTACTTCATTCGGGTCGCTTCAATACTTATCAAATTTTTTCCCTGAAAAAGTCCCTTGAGCGCAATGCTGTATTCAAATTCGAGCTTGAGTGACAAAGGATCCGGAAGCATGTCAAATCGGATGCTGTTTGTCATAATCTCCAGCGGAATATTGCCCACCGGTGTCGGCATAACGCTTTGGAAGCGCTTGTCCTTTTGAAAAGACATTGCCGATTCATGCTCGCCGATGCGTCGTAATTCCACTTGATTATCTTTAATTTTTATTTTTGTCGTTGTGCCCAATAATCCCGATAGTTCCGTTTCTTCGTAAATTAAATATTTGGCATCGTTCTTCTGATAATATTTACCTTCGGTACGAAGCTCTATCACATCCTGCTCTTTACTCGTGCTGTCATATTGAACTGTTTTTATATTTATCATTACTTTTTCCAAAATACTCACCCCTTCAATCTCTTAATCATATCAAAAAAGCCGCGAAATTACAAGTTTAGTATTTTTGAATTTCGACTACCGAAACATTTTCGAACGGTCTGTTCAAAAAGTCCTCGCCGATTTTTTGGAATCGCTCGGGAAGATCCGATACGAAAAATTTATGTCTATTGTTGCCCTGATTTTCATTGAGCAAGTCGTTTTTCTCCAAAAGATACTTGATTCGCAATGCTGTCTCGACTGCCGGATTGACCAATTTTATTCTCCCTTCCGTCACTTTGCGGATCGTGTCATGCAGTATCGGATAATGTGTGCAGCCCATTATCAATGTGTCGATATCTTTTCCGTCAAAGTAACTCAAATATTCTCTCGCTGTAAGCTCCGCCACTTTTGAGTTCGCCCAGCCTTCTTCAACGATGGGCACAAAAAGCGGGCAGGCTTTAGAATATACTTTTGCATTCTCATTTCTTCTTAAAATTTCATATTCATACGCTCTGGACGAAATCGTTCCTTCCGTTCCGATAATTCCAATTCGATTGTTTTGTGTAACCTGTAAAGCACCTTTTGCTCCCGGCTTGATAACGCCGATGATAGGAATATTGTATCTCTCCTGCGCTTGCGCCAAACTTCTCGCGCTGGCGGTATTACAAGCGATGACAATCGCCTTGATATTATTTTCCAGCAAAAAATTGATGGATTGAAAGGTATATTTCGTAACCGTTTCGGATGAACGAGGTCCATACGGCACTCGAGCGGTATCGCCGAAATAGACGATTTCTTCATTCGGCAAAACCTTGCTGATTTCTTTCAAAACGGTCAGTCCGCCCAATCCGGAGTCAAAGACGCCGATGGCTCTATTTTTTTTGTTCATGTTCCTCCAATGTTCGCTCTATCAATTCCGTAATAATCTTCGTATAAGGCATTCCGTCCGCAATCAATAATTTCGGATACATACTGATTGGCGTAAATCCCGGAATGGTATTGATTTCATTGACCAATACGCGCTGCGTCCTTTTGTCGATAAAAAAATCCACGCGCGCAAAGCTTCGACAATTCACAATTTCAAAAACTTTTTTGGCAAGCTTTTTGATTTCATCGGTTGTCGTTTCGGATAATTGAGCGGGAATCTCCCACTTGGTCGTGTCCTTCTTATATTTTGCGTCGTAGTCGTAAAATTCATCGACGACCAACAGTTCGCCCGGCGACGAAACCATAATCCCGTCCTTCGTTTGAATGACCGCAATCTCAATTTCTCGCGCATCGACACCTTCTTCAATAAGGATGCGCTCGTCGAATTGGCGCGCAATCTCAATCGCTTGTTGAAGTTCTCCCGGCGAATTCACTTTGCTGATTCCGACGCTGGAGCCCATATTCGCCGGCTTGACAAATACGGGATACGAAATTTCTCGTAAGCTTTCTTCTATTTTATCGTCATTTTTTTTCATTATAATATATTTTGTCTGCGGGATATTGTGAAAACTCAGCAAGTCCTTTGTCATTCCCTTATCCATGCAGATGGCGGAGCTCAAAACGCCCGCGCCCACATAGGCGATATTTGTGTATTCCAAGAAGCCCTGTATTCTTCCGTCTTCTCCAAACGGTCCATGCAAAACAGGGAATATGCAGTCGAGTAAAATCTCTTCTCCGTTTTTTGTAAAGACTTTCGCTTTTCCTTTTTCCGAAAGAAAATCTACATTATTATTCTTTGCATAAGACTCCCATTTTCCGCTTTGGAGATGGGTAGGCTCATCTTCGTAAAATCGAAACTCTCCGTCTTTTGTAATTCCTATCAAAAATGGCGTAAACTTGGCAGTGTCGATATTGCTGTAAACCGAAAATGCCGATATGCAGGAGACTTCATGCTCTGCTGATTTTCCGCCGAATAATATTCCAATATTCATTTCTAAACCTCGTTTGTTATAGATTGAGGAGCGGTTTGCGTTTCAAACACATCCTCGTGGATTGCCGAAAAATATTCGTATGCTTTTCTTCGTGCTTCCTGATTTTCAAAAATCCCGAACACCGTTGAGCCGGAGCCGGACATCATCGCCGCCGCGCATCCGAAATCATTCTTCATCCTCTGTATAATCTCACTCATCTGCGGTACAAAACTCAAACTTTTTTCATAAAGTCCGTTGCACATATACTGCAGTGCCCGATGATAGTTTTTTTCTTCGCTGAATTGTATAAATCGCTTGGTTTTTTCTCCATCGGAGTAGTCACTCGGCTTCAATTTTTGAAACACCTGCGCGGTTGAGATACTCTCTTTGGGCTTTACGAGCAGCAGGGAAAAATCCAAATCGGGCAATTTGCTCAACCGCTCGCCGACACCTTCGGAAAGCTGTGTTCCGCCATGCAGACAAAAAGGAACATCCGCGCCCAAAGAAAGCGCAAGTTTCATCAGCTCCTTTTCACTCAGATTCGCATTTGTCAACTGATTGAGCGCAAAGATCACCGCGGCGGCATCCGTACTTCCGCCCGCCAAGCCGGCGCCCATCGGAATGGCTTTTTCAATATAAATATCACATCCGACATCGGATTTTATATAATCCAAAAAAGTTTTTGCCGCGCGATAAGCCAAATTATCTTTTGTCATCAATTCTTTTTTGTTGCAGTCCAAAAAAATCCCTTCGGAATTCCTTATCCCTATCTCTATTTTATCATAAATATCAATACTTTGCATTACCATCATCAAGTTATGATAATTATCTTTTCTTTTTCCGAGCACCTCAAGTGTCAAATTGATTTTCGCTCTCGCTTTCAGTTTCATACAGCCTCACTTCCTTCTCAGCTTCTCAATAGTATCACAAAGAAGGAAGATAATAAAGATATTTATAAAAAAAGTACCGTTCCGAAATGGAACAGTACCTTATTCTCTTGCCAATTTAATCTGCACATTCTCTGTCAGAACATCAATATAACTATATGTCACTCTTGTAGTAATGTCGTCGTCACCAGAGTAAGTTACCATAAAAACGCTTGGATAAACCCCTTCGATAACTCCCTTTTTCGTTATAATTTTTTTGCGACCCTTGTTCGCTTTGATGATTACCCTTCTGCCAACATGTTTGCCAATACCTTTTTTAATGCTTTCGATACTAAAAATATTACTCACAGTGCACCCCCCTTGCGCTTATGAAAATATCTTATCACAAGTCTTGTGGGATTGTCAACGAGCCAACTATTATATCGAAATTGCTGTTTCGTGTCAATATAAAAGCAGTTATTTTCAAATTTTTTCCATGACCCTAAAGTGAAAAAGTAATTTCCACTTGGCGGGAGTCAAAGTAGAAGTTAGTCTTACAAGAAATTCCACTTTGTAAAAAGTAGAAATAAGACTTACAATATTTATCAGACAGCCGCAGAAAGGAAATCATTCATGGAG
>JBGZSM010000021.1:0-26915 GCA_041853585.1 Filifactoraceae bacterium | reverse complement strand
CTTCTTATCTAGGTACCGTCACTTGCGCTTCTTCCCTAGCGAAAGAGGTTTACAACCCGAAGGCCGTCATCCCTCACGCGGCGTCGCTGCATCATGCTTGCGCCCATTGTGCAATATTCCCCACTGCTGCCTCCCGTAGGAGTCTGGACCGTGTCTCAGTTCCAGTGTGGCCGATCACCCTCTCAGGTCGGCTACTGATCGTCGCCTTGGTAGGCCATTACCCCACCAACAAGCTAATCAGACGCAGGCTCATCCTTATCCGCTAACACTTTGATACATCTTCGATGCCGAAAATGCATGTTATTCGGTATTAGCACATCTTTCGTTGTGTTATCCCGATGATAAGGGCAGATTACCCACGCGTTACGCACCCGTCCGCCGCTAAGTTTACAGCTTCCATTTCCGAAGATCTTTCCATTGTAAACTCCGCTCGACTTGCATGTGTTAAGCACGCCGCCAGCGTTCATCCTGAGCCAGGATCAAACTCTTAAAAAAATGTTTGATTGGCCGGATTAACTCCGACTTTTTCTTTTTGTTATCTCTTTTGAATTAACCGGTAAGTTTAAATTAAACTTGGTTGTTGATTCTACTGTTTAGTTTTCAAGGTTCAAGTCAAAAAACAAATTGACTTTTCATTATTAAATATGAAAGTCACCTTTATTTCTTGGATGGCAATTGTTAATAATTACCATTTTCCCGCTCCCAAAAGATTAAAATTATCATGATTTTTTCAAATCGGCCTCAAAGGGAACATTTATTAGTATATAATCTTTTTCTTCTTTTGTCAATGATTTTTTTGTAAAATTCCGAAAAAGATTTTTTGTTGCTTTGTCTCTTGTGATTTCGCAACAGCTTTATTAGTATATGACGCGATTTTGATTTTGTCAAGAACTTTTTTATTTGTTTTTTGTTCTTGACGACAGCTTTATTAGAATACTACATGCCTAAAAATAAGTCAAGCTTTTTTTATCAAAAACTTTGGAATCTGAATTTATAGATTTCCATTTTTGCTCTTTAAAAATTTCCCTTCCTTTATATATAGTTTCTGCACAAAAATATTTTCTATTTAGATATTGTCTTTTATATTTTCTTTTAGCATCTTTCACACCATTTTTTCATCATCTTTCGCATCATCTTTTCATCATCTTTCGCATCATCTTTCATACCATTTTTGCATCTTCTTTTATATCTTCTTCTATATCTTCTTCTATTTATATTATATCTGACCGGGACTCCGAATTAAATTTTCATTTTCTCTTCTTGCAAATTATCTTTGGTAAATTCTCTTGTTTACCTTATACAATGCTCCTCATCTTTAACGATTTTCATAATTCCCAAGTGATTTTTGTATATTATTTGTAATTTCTAGCTGAATTTTACTTTTCTTATTGCTTTTTTTCTATTTTCTATGTAAAATGCTCTCAGGATTATTTTTATGTTTGACCAAAGGAAAGGCTATGCTCAAGAAAATTTATTCCAGCTACATTGAGAACAATCCATCGTTTTTTCTATCAGAAGATGAACTCGCGGTCGTCCGTAGCATTTATGAAGAATTATCTCATTGTACCGATATTGATGAGATGAATCAATATATTCAACACGGAAATACTTCCACACTTCTCCATTCGGTAGCCGTTGCACATTTCAGCTATCTGTTTGCGAAGGTATTTCGAATTCGTATCAATGCCCGTTCTTTAATCATCGGCGCTCTGTTGCACGATTATTATCTTTACGATTGGCATGTTTATGATAAATCGCATACTCTACACGGTTTCAGACATCCGTTTACTTCACTTCGAAATGCCAAAAAACATCTCAAGCTGAATTTGATTGAAGAGAATATAATTGTTCGGCATATGTTTCCATTGATTCCTATTCCACCGACTTACCGAGAAAGTATAATTGTATGCACGGTTGACAAGCTTTGCTCACTTTATGAAACATTCAGTCGTTCACCATACAAAGATTTCTCTTGTGAGACAATGCTTCTCAATCGCCGACGAAAGTTGCAGACAAATTTATAAACGGAGACGCTTCAAGCGTCTTTTTTTATTGAAAATTTTCCACTTATATGCCATTTATGACCATATATTAAAAATGAATGGAAAAAATCATTCATATCCTATATACTCAATTCAAGAAAGGGGGACAAAATGCAAATTGAGATTAAAATAGACAGCACTTGCAAAGAACCAAAGATAATTATTCTTACGGAAAGCATGAGCTCCGAAGTCAACGAAATTATCCAGAGAATTTCAGATGAAAAACCGAATTTGCTGACCGCTTTCCGTGAGGATATTGCGGAAATCTTAGAGCAAGATGATATTTTCCGAATCTATTCCGCCAATGGAAAAGTGTTTGCCGTAACCGATAATGCCGAATATGTTTTACGATTTCGGTTGTACGAACTGGAAGAAAGACTGAGCAAAAAACATTTTGTACGGATTTCTCATTCAGAAATTATCAATTTGAAAAAAGTAAAGAATTTTGATTTGAGTTATGCCGGCACTATTTGTGTGCGAATGCTCGACGATTCGACAGCATTCGTTTCGAGACGATATGTATCTAAAATAAAACAAGTATTAGGAATGTGAGGTTATTATGAAAAAGCAAATTTCTTATCGTTTGATTTTCGGCTTTCCTACCGGGATTGCCATCGGAACAGTTATTTCCATCTTGATTTCTCTTTTAACAACAAAAAATCAATATATCCCATGCCCGCCGGAGCTCATTGACATAATGAACGGAAATGAAATTTTGGCAGTCAGCCTGCAATTTCTTTTGTGCGGTTTGATCGGAAGTTCCTTCTCCGCATCTTCCGTCATTTGGGAAAAGGATGAGTGGAGCATCGCCAAACAAAGCGGATTCTATTTTCTTATCAATTCCTGTGTCATGATGCCCATTGCCTATATCAATCATTGGATGCCTCATTCTGTAGTCGGGTTTGTTCAATACTTTCTGATCTTTACTGTGATTTTCTTATTGATTTGGGCAATTCAATATCTGATTTGGAAAAATAAAATTGAAAAAATCAATTCGAAGCTGAAGTGATAATTCGAAAGCCGCTTTTTCGAAATTCAGCCTGTTGAAAGTACGATTGATAAGATATATAGATTTTCAAGAATAACATTTACAGGAGACTTATTTTAACTGTGCAAGAAGGTTGATAGCAAGAAATGTCTACGACATTTGACATTCTTCGGCATCATCGCAAACTTTCGGATTATCCGTTGTCAATCATAAGATGCAAAGAGATTCACTCCTTAAAAATTTTCAGATGGATCTGTTTTACAAAGCAAAACGAAATTTACATGGAAAAAAGATTAAAAACATGGGTCTGTTACAGAACGAGATTTTGTTCCGCAACAGACCCATAGTTATAAATTTCTTTTTTAATTTGACTCTAATCTAAATTATTCCCATTATATATATAAATAATATGATTAACGATAAGACAAAGAAGGCAATATACTTAAAATATGATGAGACCTTTGATAATCCTACCCCCAATCCAAAAACTGCCACTAATACAACATATTTAAAAAATGGCAGAAGACTTGATAAACAGACCAATACAGCATATCTAGAAGATGACGAACCAGCAGAGAAGTATAAGCCAAACATAATCAGGACAACCCCTAATATGATAACAACAAGCATCGGGATAAAACTCATTCGCTCTCTTTCATTAGAATTTTTTAGGAGCGTTAACTCTTTGGTGCGGCTTAAGAAGTAAAATAAAGTATAGCTTACTATAACCACTCCGAAAAGTACAAAAATCACACTAATTATCTCCCAACTGGCAAATGGCAAATTTCCTTTTCCAGAAATTTCCTCTCCTGATTTACCCCCTACTATAACAGAGAAAGTCCCTATAACAAGAGATATAAAGGTTGTAAATAGAGCCACGGTTTCAAGATTTTTTCTTTCTTGTTTCTCTATTTGTTTCAGACCTTCATTTACCTTCTCTATATTTTTTTCAACTTTAAACCTTGTAAGATAATCATAAAAATCAGCGAACCTTTCGATATAGTCATTGTCGAATCTGCGTTGCTTTTGTAAACGAATCCCTTTTTCTGTGCATTTTATCGCATTTTCATAATCATGGTCAACTGCATACAAACGAGCCAATATGATATATGTCTTTGGATATTTCGTCAAAAGTTTTTCTTTTGTTTCATAAGTATGCCTTGGATTTGCAAGCAAATCCTTTGCTTTTCTTAAATGGTTTTGACAGTCACAAGATTCATTCTTTGGATTGTTCTCATAGTATTTCGCTACCAAATCCCCATAGAGCATAACCACTCCGGCATTCTCCCGCATTGCCTTTGTCAAGTCTTTTGCACGGTCAAGTATTTTCAAATCAATATCAACACTTTCCATACTCTCTAATTCAATATGCTCAAAAGAAACAAATCCCTCTTGCTTGTTATTAGGCGATTTTAATATTTTACAAAAAAATAATAACATACTTATGATAAAAAGGCAAAAAATAATAAACCTTTTTGAAATTTTTAATCAAAAAGGTTTATTTGTTTATTCCTCTAAAGACAATGGTTCTTTGTAAGAATCCGAAACAATTTCCGGATTATTGCTTTGGATGACATATCCTTTCTCCTGTGAGCCGCTCAATACAAATTCATAGCTTTTTCCAAATTCCGCTTTCCATTCAAATATCATCGGGATGGTCAAAAACTCTCCGCTTTTTTGACGAATGCCGAAAACCGTTCCGAGATTCTTATTTTTACTATCCATTTTAAAATCATCCGCCGTCAATAGAATTTCATATTTTTGTTTTGAAAGCGTAGGCGCGCTATAATCGCCCGAAACGACTTGTCCACCCTGCGTCACTTTACCCAAAAAATATTCTGCAGCAATCCCATAGACTTCTTCACTTTGGTTCTTAATCGAGATTTGAATCGCATCTTTGGAAATCCGTTCGCCTTCCTGTGCGGATTTTGCATTTTGCTGACAACCCACGATAAAAATCAGGAACAATAAAAATACAACTTTTTTCATTCAATTTCCCCTTTGCCTTTATAAACAGCTCCATCCTCTTTGTTCTCAAGATCTTGTTCCTATCCGTAAAACCGCAAAATCGCATCGATTTGCGTTGATAATAAAACATCGGCAATTAAACTATGATAAAATCTCAAAAACCGTTTGAGTAAATGAAACCTACGCAGCTACCAACCCCAGCCCCAAGGAATTTCTTCGGCGCTTACAATATCGCTGACATGCTCATCGACTTTTTGACTCGTATTACCGTCAAAGTAATATAAAACTCCCTTTCCCTTACTTTCATCCCAGTCGCTGATATACAAAAAATTTCCTAAAGGCGTGATACTATGCGCTTCCACCGATTCGTTGACGGTTTGAACCTGTCCGTTTTCATACATTTTTACGCTATATTCGGCATTCGTAAGAGGCGGCGAATAATAAAGTCTCGGCTCCGACCCATGAGTCACTGCGATATATTCACCGATTCCTTCATCCACTTTTTCGCCTTTCGCATAGAGTGCATACTCTTTCTCACTCTTCAACAGATAAATGGACAAATCCTCCACCGACGAAATAAACCGAGTTCCTAAATCAATTCCGGATGCCAGCAATTTTTCTTCACTCAATTCTTTGTTTTTCATCACTCGCTCATACAGGTCGCCGACTCCTCCGTGAATATTTTTGTAATATCGGACTCTATCACCCGCTCGATTAACATTCGCATATTGTAAGTCCACCTCTTTGTCAAAAAACAATCTGTCATTCATAAACAAGTATTGTGTCGATGATTTGGACAAGCCGTCATGTACCGCATAGTGGATGTCATTTATCGTTTCAAAATCGGATAGCTTCAGCTTTTCAAAGCCTTCAATATTGAAAAGTAAAAAATCCTTGTCATTATATCCACCATTCTCCTCTAAACTTCTTTGCCATCGCAAAAATTCGCCATCAATTTTTCTAAAATTATTTTCGTCAAAATACCAAAGGTCATACAGCGTGACCTGATATTTTTCATCCAACTGCTTGATTTGCTCAACAAGTCCGTTTTTTACATCACTTTCAACAAATTCTCCAAGAGGTACAGCTCTTTTTTTGATATATAAATAATGTTGGTCGCGCTCATCAACAATATGATACCCATAAGAGTTTTCACCGAGACGCTCCGCTTCTTTACCGATTGTTTTACGGTACAAAATTTCTTTTCCCTGTTCTTTTTTTGTAAAAGCCACTTCGCTGAAATCACGAAGAATCATCTCAATTCGCTCGACATTTTCTTCCAGAAGCTCCTCCTTATCCTTTGTAATTTCTCTTAAATAGAGATTTCCTCTCTTATCGATGTAAATCACTTTTTGGCCGTCTTTTGAAACTTCATACTCCTTGATATTCTCTGCCAGCAGTCTGCTTTCTTTGTTTTGCCAAAGATAGAGTGCATCCTCTTTTACATAAACAACGATGTCGTTTGGAAATAAACGATAGCTTCGGACATTGACATCCACCAACTCATTTTGCGAGTCATCTTTTTCAAGGTTGCGATAATAGAGTTCTTCAGTCAGATCATATTCTTCCGTCCGTATCGGCGGATTGCTTGAAAACAGAATCGCTCCGTAATCGATTCTCATATTTCCGTAGCGATGTCTGCTCCAGCGGGCGTTCTCGTCATCGGAGAAATGCTCGGTCAATTGTTTGGGTTCAATTTTATCCAGCTTGGAATAAAAAAGCTCCCCCTTTTTCATATACACCACATAATCTCGGGTCGGTTGCTCAACCTCAGCCTGCTGTTTGCAGGCGGAAAAATTGATTCCCAGTAAGAGCACACCGAAAAGAGCGACAAATTTTTTTGCCGCAAACCGTCTTTTTTTACTTTTCATCTTGGTTTCTCCTTAATAATTATTCAAAACAATAAAAATGCGTCAGCTCTACAAGGGAAGATACCTTGTCGTCTATTCGATGACTCCGCTCCCCGTCATAATAATACAATGTTCCTTCATTTACGGATGGCTTCTCCTTTTTTAAGTACAACAGAGCGGATTTCAATACGATAATTTCGCCCACATGCTCATCGATGATTGTGACTTTGCCGTCTTGATACAACTTGAGCGTTCCCGTAAATTTATCCCTGTCCAAATCACTCATATAGAGCAAGTATTTTTCTGCAGATGGCAGATAAGAATAAACGGATTCTACTTTTTCATCCACCTTCTTCCCGCCAATATACAAGTCATCTCCGAGCTCCGATTCGCCATGCAACATATAACCGTCATTCCCCTTGAGATCTGAAAAAGCACTGCCCATCATCACATGCTCGGCAACAAATCGGGTTTCCTCCACCTCCTCCCCGAAATTTATTCGATACAAATCCCCGGTAAAATTTTCGCGGTTAGGCTCTTTATATAAATCGATACCTCTTCCATCGTAGTCCACATAGACTTCCCCGCCTTTGACTTCATTCGCCAAGCGAATGTTCGCCTTACGTGTAGCATAAATATCCGCTGTTTCATGCAAGCGAGTATAGATTTCCCCCTCCAACTCTCGCAAGGAATCCACTTCCGACAATTTGATTTTGCCAAAGTTTTTCTTATTATAGGACTCAAAAATCAGGCCAGACCTTTTCGGCAAAGGATAGCCCGATAAATCATATTGCGGCTTGGAATTTTTCCAAAAAACGAAATTCTCGTCCAGCTTGACGGATTTTTTGCCGTCATAATACCACAAATCATAGATATCGACGGCATCTTCCTTTGTCTCGCGAATCTCTTGTCGCAAAGCATCCTTTGATTTTTCCGCCGGGATATCATCTTCGAGCACATCGACAAACTTCGGCCCTTCTCTTTTCGTCAGATAATAACCGTCACCGGATTCATAAAACAAGATATAATATGTATCTTCAGCAATCATCTGCGCAACCCCGTCGGATATTTGGTAAAGCGAACCGTCATTTTTCGCATAAAAAATTCGGCTCAAATCCGAATTGGCAAACCAAAGATATTCCACATTGCTGTCGAGTTTTTCTTTTTCTTTGCCCGCCTGTTTTATAAACAATCCCTTATTATCTAAAAACACAATGCTTTTCCCGTCGTTAGCATACAAAATATGTTCCGGGTTTTCAGCAACCAAAGCGGATTTTTCAAAATCCCATTCATACAGCTCGATTCCATCGCTCACCTCTTTTTCGTAATAGATCACCGGTGTCTTCGGTGCAAGTTGCCGAATAGAACATTTCTCCGCCAATTTTTGATTTTTGGCATCCGGATTGTTCAGCTCGCGATAGTACAAATCAATGCTGCCGCTGCCCTCTTTCATAAAATCCGGAAAGATCACGATATCATTCACAACCGCCGTGTTAAAAATCGCCCTGTCCCACTCGTCGGGATTGTCGGATTCGCTCATATTCTCCGTCAACTGCTTCGGATCGACATTGCTCAACTCTGTATAAAAAATCTCGCCGTCTTTCACATAAAAAGCATAGTCCGCCGCACCTTCCGGTTCCTTTTTCATACAGGAAACCAGCAGAACGCTTATCACCATAAATAAAATAATCGCGACAATTCGCATCCTTTGCGCAAAGCGAAAATCCGCTTCGCTTACTTCTTCCAATTCATCATCCCATTTATCGAAATTCATTTGTTCTCTCCTTTTCTATTCCCACTTGTAAAAATTGTATTCTTGAATCGTTTCAAAGTCAATACGAATGCCGATTTTGTCAACTTTTTGTAACTATTTCATGCTCAAAGCCCGATAAAATACACAATGGGTTTTCAGCACATAAAAACACCGCTCTGCAAAAGAGAACGGTGCTTTATGATAAAAAATAGGAGAAGGGGTTTCAATTTATTGATGGAGTCAAACCGCTAGTATAAAATTACATCTACCGGCTCACTTCCACGGATATGCTCATATATTTTTTCCCAAACAGGCTCAGTTTTTTTCAAAACTTCATCTGCTTTTTCATAACATTTTTCAACTTCCTCTTGCAAATCGGCTGTTGCTGCATCGATTTCGTCATACATTTTATTAAACTCTTCGTTGAGCTCGTCTAAACGATCTTCCGCTTGAAGCAACTGTGCTTTTTCTTCATCAGTAATCGTGTTGGAACGATTGATAAGTTCGCGATTGCTCAAATTGATAAACACATCCTCGGATGAATCGGACCAACTCTCCATCATCTTGTCCCAAAGATTTTGAGTTTCAACGAATATTTTTTCATATTCCGAGTTCGTTCCATCATATCGCTTAGAAATTTCCTCGCTGATTCTTTCAATTTCTTCAACAATCTTGTCCGCTTTCTCATAATGCGGCAAAGCTTCTTTTTCGCTCTGAATAATCAATGCTTTTTCCTCTTCCGTCAAAAAGTCATAGCCTTTAATTTCTTCTTCGATATCCGGAAACTCTATCATATCGTCTAAAATCATATTGTCCACACCCTCATCATATGCAGTAACTTCTACTTCCGAATCGGATTTTGAATTCTCGGCATTTCCTTGAATAACCGCTCCGCCAAATAGCAGACCTGACACTAAAACTCCGGTCATTACTAATACACTTGCTCTTTTCATTTTTCACCATTCCTTTCAAACTTTTTGTAATCGAATTGGATTGTTATCTTGAGCTCATTATACTTTAGCTTTTTACGAAAAATCTCCTTCAAATTGCGTCAAGTTCTCATCAGATTTGTGGCAAAAATTACGCAAAAACTACCAGAACAAGTTGCTTCCCGCATAGAACGAAATAAGTGCCAGCGCCACCATTATAAATAATATCCCTACAATTCGCATAATCATTTCTCCGGCATTGGTCTCGGGAACTTCTCGAGCGCCGCGCCATAAAAGAGCACCGAAGAAAAGCAGCAAAACCACAACGATTCCTTCCATACTTTTCCTTTCTATCGAGCATTCTCCATCGTAATCTCCACCTTGAACAAATCGCCGTCGGTGGAAATTTGCATATCCATATTCATCAAATCGACAAAGCTTTTCGCAATCGCCAATCCCAGTCCGCTGCCTTCGCTGCTTCTCGCTTTGTCCGCTCGAATAAATCGTTGGACAATCTCATCCTGATTAAAATTCATTTCATAGTTGGAGATATTTTTCATCGACAGTTTGATATAGCCGTTATGCACAAAATCAATATATACTCTCGTTCCTTTGAGCGAGTATTTGAGTGCATTGATAATCAAATTGTCAAAAATACGATGCAACTTTTTCCCGTCGGCAATCACATAAATCGGCTCACTCGGGATATTAACTACAAAGTCCAATCCCGAATCTTTAATCTTTCCGTCCATCTCCGCCAAGGTCTGTTGCAGAAGCTGACCGACATCCAATCGCTCCAAATGAAGCGACACATCACCGCTCGCCGCTCGGGATACTTCAAAAAGATCCTGAATCAGCATATTGAGTTTTTGAGATTTCTGATCCAAAATTTTCACATAGTCCTGTGCATATTCCGGCTCGATATTTTCTTTTTTGAGCAAATCGATATAATTGATAATCGATGTGAGCGGCGTTTTCAAATCATGCGATACATTGGTGATCAGCTCGGTCTTCATGCGCTCGCTCTTGACCTGCTGCTCCACCGCTGTTCCGTAACCCATCTTCATCTTATTGATATTTCTCGCCAACTCGCCGAAAGGCTGGTCTCGCTCCGGAATGTTGATAAGCATATCACCGTCCATCATTTTTTGAACGCAATCCGAAATTTCATCAATATAAGCCACCCGCTCATTCATCAACTTGACTCGCAAACGCGATACCATAATAAGAATGTAGAGCCCTCCGAAGAGCGAGGCAAACATATACAAATCAAACTCGCCATAGGTAACGACACCGATAATGAAACACAGGACAATCAAAGTTCCAACCAAGGCAATTGAGTCAAAGATATATTCGGTTCCTTTGGCAAGCCCGGCAAATCTTTTCTTGCGACGACTCTCTTTCCATTCATGCCAATAGCTGTTACGAATATAGGAATCTTTATCCGACTTTAGAAAGTCAATGAAAATGATGATTCCGATTCCGATGAGAAGCAATGAGCGAATCGTACCGCCTACATCATCAATGATTCTTCGCCACTGTGTAAAATCATCCAAAGCATTCCAGGAAATCAAAAACAGAATCGCTTTCGGCTCCAATTTCAATTTCGAAACATAGAACATGATTTTATCGAGGACTTTTTCAATATTTTTATCCTGAATCATCTCATTTACTTTTCCCAAGGTTTGATTTTCCATGCCGATTCCTTCCCGTTGCAATTTTTGTTTTCTTCGTTCCACGACGAAAAGATAGTAGAGTACCGCCAAAGCAATCGCCATTCGTACCCCATAGTAGAGCGCCCGCTTTGCCAAGTCTTTTTGGAACATCGAGTACAAAGCGCCGAATCGATCGCTTGCCGCAAAATGCTCCGGATTTCCTTTGACAACGAGTAGGACTTCGTACTTCGACGGTCTGACGCGTTCGCCAAACTCATTTATCTTTTCATATTTCAGATTCCATTCATCATTAAAATCAATAGGAAAAATCATCCCTTTATCATCTACCGCAACTAAAGCATCCTGATTGTCTAAACCATCCGTTATCATTAAATGATAGACATTACCGCTGACAAATTCCCCGACATTCATTTTGCCTTTACTTTCGGCGCTCGATTCTCCTGTGCCGCTTGTTTCAACATCTCTCTCTTTGAACTTGACAACTTCTCTGAGCTCCTTTTCATCTCCCTGCTTATAAATCACCTCATTGCCTTTAATGATTCGAAGAGACAGATATTTTCGATCCCGTAGTTTTTCCTGTGAATCGCTCAGCACTTTTCTTTTACTTTCTACAATTCCCTTGGTTACAATTTCTTCCGCATTTTTGATATCTTCTTTGATTTGCTCGATTTCTTTTTCATTTTCTTTTTTTGCACGCGCGCCAAGACTTTCAATATAGTTGCTGTCCGATATGGACTCCAGCCGACTCTCTTTAAATCGCAAAAACTCATCGATGCGCGCATCCATCGTCTCGGCATTATCAATTTGGTATTCCTCGCTCAATTCGTAGGATTTTGTTTCCTTATTATACTCCAAGCCGGATTCATTGATTATATCGCCGACAAGCGACAACACTTCACCCAACCCCATTGCAAATCGATTGCTTTGATAAAATCCTTTTTGAAAAACACTTGCAGTTTGAATCAATCGATAGCTCGCATTGATAAGTACCAACGCGCTGACAAATGCAACTGCCAGCGTGATATATCTTCTCGCACCTTTTCCCTTGTCCATCCTAATACCTCTCAATCTTATATCCGATTCCCCACACGACTTTGAGATATCGAGGTTCCTTCGGATTGATTTCAATTTTTTCACGGATTCGTCGAATATGAACCGCTACGGTATTATCGGAATTATAGCTCGGCTCATTCCATACGGTCTCGTAGATTTGTTCAATGGAAAAAACTTTGCCCTGATTTTTCATCAAAAATTCCAAAATGCCGTATTCGGTCGGTGTCAGCTTCACGATTTCATCACCAATCGTCGCCTCTTTGGTGTCCAAGTTCAGCACCAAATCACCTGTTCGCAACTCATTGTTTTCGCTCTTCTGAGTTGTTGTTCCGTCCACCAATCGAGTGTATCTCCGCAGATGCGACTTCACTCTCGCAATCAGCTCCAATGGATTAAAAGGCTTTGTAATATAATCGTCCGCTCCGATATTCAGACCGATTATCTTGTCCGTATCCTCCGATTTTGCAGAGAGAACGAGAATTGGTATATTTTTACTCTCGCGAATTTTCATCGTCGCCCGCAGTCCGTCCATTTTCGGCATCATCACATCCATGATAATCAAATCAATTTCCTGTTCCCCGATAATTTCGAGCGCCTGCATCCCATCGTAAGCTTTCACAATATCCAATCCTTCGTTCTTAAGATAGATTTCAATGGCATCTACAATTTCTCTATCATCATCGACCACTAAGACTCTGTTTTTCATTCCGTGTTCGTAATGCAGTGCACTACTTCCTCCCTTCAAATTCTTTTCTCTTTCCTAAAACAAAACTTCTATACCTATTATAACTCGCAATCATTAAAAAAAAATACCGAAAGTCTTACAAATTTCTTAAAGTGGTTATTTTTCATAAAAATAGCGTAACCGATGCAGTTACGCTATTTTAAAGTTTAGTTGTATTTTCATCAATAAGCATTGCGCTGAACAAATCCGGTATGCAGCAAATGATGCGCTTTCTCACCATAAGGCTCTCCCAAAAATTCGTTATACAGCTGGATAACTTCCGGATTCTCATGTGATTTTCGGATATGCTTTTTCGCATCGATATCATAAATTGCCGCCATCCGTTTACGAATGATGGAGGTATCTCCTTTGATAAAAGGTTGCCCTCCTCCGTCGATACAGCCTCCCGGACAAGCCATAATCTCAATCAGATGATATTTACTGCGATCCTCTTTGACATCTTCCAAGAGTTTGCGCGCATTGCCCAAACCGCTCGCTACGGCAATATTGACGATTGAGCCGTTGATATCCACCGACGCTTCCTTAATCCCGGAAAGTCCGCGTAAAGCATGGAATTCCACATCCTTGAGTTCTTTACCGGTAAGTTTTTCGTAGGCTGTACGCAGCGCTGCCTCAGCCACTCCACCCGATGAGCCGAAAATTGTTCCCGCTCCGGTAGACTGTCCCATAAAGTTATCAAAATTCCCTTCCTCCAGATTTTTGAAATCCAGCGCAAGTTCTCGTATCATCTGCGCCAACTCTCTCGTTGAAATAACGATGTCTACATCCGAAAATCCCTCGTTGCTGAGCTCCGGTCTTTTGGATTCGAATTTTTTGGCAACGCATGGCATTACGGAAACGACAACAATATCCTCCGCCTTCATGCCGATTTTTTCCGCAAAATAAGTTTTGGCAAGCGAGCCGAACATTTCGTGCGGCGATTTGCAGGAAGAAGGAATATCCAGCATGTCGCTGAAATTATGCTCAATAAATTTAACCCATGACGGACAACAGCTGGTAAGTATCGGCAAAGTTCCGCCATGTAAAAATCGATGGGCAAATTCCGACGCCTCTTCCATAATCGTCACATCCGCCGCAAAGTTTGTATCAAAAACATAGTCAAATCCCAAATTTCTTAACGCAGTAACCATCTTGCCGGTAACAATGGTACCGGGCGCCATATCGAATTCTTCGCCCAAGGCGACCCGAACCGCCGGAGCAACCTGCACGATCACAGTCTTCTGAGAAACAAGTGCATCCCAAACATCTTGTGTATTGTCCACTTCGCACAATGCGCCTGTCGGACATACCGCCAAGCATTGACCGCAAAAAGTACATACCGTTTCGTGCATCGGATTGTTGAAAGAAGTTCCCACTACGGTTGAAAATCCGCGACCGACATCCGTCAGTGCGCCCACCGTCTGCACTTCATTACACATCGTTTCACATCGCTTGCACAGAATACATTTGTTCATATCGCGAACGATGGAATGTGAGCTTCTGTCAATCGTCTCTTCCCTGCGCTCTCCCGGATAGCGGATGCTTCGAATATTGTATTCCGCTGCGAGAGACTGTAATTCACATTTTCCGTTTTTACTGCATATCAAACAATCGGTCGGATGGTCCGACAAGAGCAACTCAATCATCATGCGCCGAGCACGAATGACCCTTAGCGAGTTGGTTTTAATTTTCATTCCTTCCTTTACATTGGTCGAGCAGGCAGTCAGCATCTTGCTCTTTCCTTCTTCTTCGACAACGCAAACACGACAGGAGGAACTTTGACTGGTGATATGAAAATCGCCCAAGTCAAAATTACACAGGGTCGGTATTTTGATATTCAGTTGCTTTGCCGCGTCCAAAATTGTCGTGCCTTCCTCAACACAAATCGGCGTTCCGTTTATCACTAGATTTACCATCTGAAACCTCCTATTGTAGAGTGATAGCATTTGCCGGACATTTTTCCATACAAGTGCCGCACTTAATGCAATTTTCGATATTAATATGATGCTTATGTCTCCGCTCTCCGTCAATGCATTGCACCGGACAATTCACTTTACACAAACCGCAACCGATACATTTGTCGCCGATGAGGTAAACCAACAAACTTCGGCAAACCGACGCATGACATCTCTTGTCCGACACATGCGCCAAATATTCATCTTCAAAATATTTCATCGTCGATAAAACCGGATTTGTCGCTGTCTGACCGAGTCCGCAAAGCGATGTGTCACGAATCACTTCACAAAGCTCTTTCAAATATACCAAATCCTTTTTCTCAGCCTGTCCATGCGTGATACGCTCAAGCATCTCCAAAACCCTCTTGTTTCCGACTCGGCAAGGCGTACATTTTCCGCAGGATTCTTCCACCGTAAAGTCCATGAAGAATCTTGCGATATCCACCATACAGTCATCTTCGTCAATGACAACCATTCCGCCGGAACCCATAATCGAGCCGATTTTTGCGAGCGATTCAAAATCCACCGTAGTGGTATCGATATAATCCGCCGGAATACATCCGCCCGAAGGTCCGCCCGTTTGAACCGCCTTCAGCTTTTTGCCTTCTTTGAGACCACCGGAGATATCATAGATGATGGAGCGCAGACTCGTTCCCATCGGAACTTCCACAAGACCCGCCTTCAACACTTTACCAACAACGGAAAACACTTTGGTTCCCGGAGATTTTTCAGTCCCTATCATTCTGAACCAATCCGCACCGTTGCGCATAATAGAAGGGACATTGGCAATAGTTTCTACATTATTAATAACCGTCGGCATTTGGAATAGTCCCTTGTGCGCCGTACGGTAAACTTTATTTCTCGGCATCCCACGATGCCCCTCAATCGATTCGATGAGTGCCGTTGCTTCTCCACAAACAAAAGCACCCGCACCCAATCGGATTTCAAGCTCAAAAGAAAAATCCGTTCCTAAGATATTTTTTCCAAGAAGACCCAGTTCCTGTGCTTGTGCAATTGCATTTTGCAAACTTTTTACAGCGGTCGGATATTCCGCACGCACATAGACATAGCCTTTGTCACCACCGACACCGAGCGCTGCAATCGCCATTCCCTCAATCACCGAATGAGGATCCAGCTCCAAAATACTACGGTCCATAAAAGCACCCGGGTCTCCTTCATCGGCATTGCACACAATGTATTTATGAACATCATCATGAATCAGCCCTTCTTCCCATTTTGCACCGGTCGGGAAGCCCGCTCCGCCTCGTCCGCGAAGATTTGATTTTTTTATTTCATCGACAATCGGCCGTCCGGATATATTTTTTTCAAGCAAATCCGCCAAAGCCATATATCCACCCGTCGCAATATAATCCTCGATACGATACGGGTCGATGATTCCGCAATTTCGAAGCGCGATACGGAACTGTTTTTCATAATAGTCGCCTTTCAGATAAAAAGTTTCATCCTTATGAATGCCTACTTCGTCGCTGTTTTGATGACGAGCCGCAAGCTCCGCATGAGACTTTTCTCTCAATGCCCTTAATTCATCGTAATTAATCATTGCGCACCTCCTCACGATACTTGTCGATAATCGCAGGTATTTCGGCCGGAATAACATTGCCGTACAATTCATCATTGATCATCATAACCGGCGCATTGCTACAATCCCCCAGACATCTCGTCTGCGCAATGGAGAACATTAAATCGCTTGTCGTTTCGCCATATTTTATTCCCAGTTCTTCTTCCAAAGTGCTCAATACATCCTGCGCACCTTTTACATAACAAGCCGTTCCCAAACAAACGGAAATCTGATACTTCCCCCTCGGTTTTTCCAAAAAATAAGAATAAAAAGTAACCACCCCATAGACCCTCGATACCGGAATTGTCAAAGCATCAGCAATATGAGCCTGCGCTTCTTGCGGAACATAGCCGTAAAGTTCCTGCGTCTTATGCAGAATCCCAATCAACGAGTCTTCGCGTTTGTCCGAAAGCGCAATAATCTCATCAAGCTTCGAAAAATCCATTTCCTTGCAAGCTAAACACATAGATAACCTCCTGACTTTAAAGCATTCAAATGGTTTTGTCAACGATTTAATCTAACACTATTCCAGTTTTGAAATATCTTGCAATTAAAACAAATGGCGGTTTCTCAGGCGCTTTTATTAAGTTCTATCAAATATGTATGCGTATAAGCGCCAAAAAATAACCTTTAGTTAATGTACTCTTATTGTACTAGGATTCTTGTCATATATCAAGCTTTATCGAATAATTTTTACAAATAAATTATCTTTAACTTTTATTGTTTGGAGAATTTTTTTTGAAATCCCTTTTAGAAAGTCTTTTTTGACATAAAACACAATAAAAAATCCGCCTTTTCCAAGACAGATTTTTAGAACAAAATTATTATCTCTTAATGAAATTCAAATTCGATAAATAACCTGGGACTGTTTAGAAAACTATCCGGTTACCAAATCATACTGGAAGTCTTTAACGCCATCCGCATTATATACTTCAGCATATCCTTCTTTCATTAGAAGCTCAGCTGCTTTACCGCTACGATTTCCGGTATTACAATAAAGTACGATTTTCTTGTCTTTAAAAGATTCAAAAGTAGCCATGTTCGCTTCTATATCTTCAAGTGCAATATTGATAGCACCGTCAATATGTCCCGCTTCGAACTCATCGCTCTTACGAACATCCACTAAAAGTGTATTGCTCGCTTGAGCGTCATCTGCCATAAGGTCAACCAATTCTTGACCGGACATTTTCTTTACATTGGATTCCGTTGCCTGATTTCCCGTTCCTGCATCTTGCTTAGAACAACCAATTACACCTACTGTCATAATCGCAGCAAGCACTAAAACTAATATTTTTTTCATCTTTTTGTTTCCTTTCTAATTTTGTTCTATGTTATTATAGTCAATTTATATGATAAATTCAAGCATTTATATTAAAATTTATGCTATATAGCATAGTTAATCCATCGATTTTTTTTATATGTTCCATCTAAAATTGTTATCAAATAAAAAGCATTGCTTGAGCAACGACCCGCTGCCATGTGACTCTCTACGAAATCTCTATTGAATTGTTATTGTAAATCCCGGTATCCTTCTCGGACTTTTGATAAAAGAACATCCACCACCTCAATCAATCCGTCCTCATGAATGGAGCTTACCACCTTATTCATATTTTCACACATCAACTCCAGCCTCTCGTCATCAAACAAAAGGTCCAGCACTTCGTCAATGTCATCAATCGCATGATTCATTTTAGTCGGCAACAGAATCCCGAGATTGTTCTGCACCACAAATTCCGCATTGCTGATTTCCTGTGCTAAGAAAGGTTTGAATATCGCAATCGGCAGTCGCGCATAAATCGCTTCAAAGGTTGTGATGCCTCCCGACTTGGACAGCAACAAATCCGACTCCAACATCAATTCTTGAACTTTATCGGTAAAACCAAGTACCTGAATATTATTAAAGCGTCGATTCAGTTTTCGATACAAACTCTTGTTTTGTCCTGCAACAACAGTAATTTCAAGTCCCTCAACCTTTGACAATCTGTCATAAAAATCCATATCCGTCGGAACGAGTCCTAAGCCACCTCCCATAATCAGAAGTCGCTTCGACTTTTTGTTTCTTCCTTTACCGCTCTTGTGAAAATCCAACTGCTTCAGTTCTTCAAACTTTTGATTGACCGGCATGCCGACCACCTTGATTTTCGATTCCGGAATCGAATGCTCCATCAGCGTTCTTTTCGTTTCTTCCACCGCCACCAAGTAATAATCGGTATTTTTGTTAATCCAGGTAGAATGTGCATGAATATCCGTAATTACCGTAATCAACGGAATATTGCTTCTTGAATGCTCTTTGTAATCCGAAATGATTTCAGAGCAAATCGAAAATGCGGAAATGATAATATCCGGCTGCTCCTTCAACAACAACTTGGTCACGCTTCCCAAGATGTGATTGTAAATTAATTCTAATGCTTTACTTTCCGAAGGAGGTACCTCATCCGAGCGCTTGTAAATAAAGTTCATCAACTTCGCGGTTTTATCTACAATCGAGCCATATCCTTTATATAAAATATCAATATACTCGGGATACGCCAATTCAAATATATCTACAATTTTTATTTCTCGAATGTCATCCGACCACTCCGGTGAAGCATCCAATGATTCAAATTCAAAGTCATCAAATTTAATTTTCAAATTTTTGAGCTCACGCCAAAAATCCACCACCAATTTTTTGGGGCTGGCTTGATAATAGTCTTTCAAATCAATTTCCCCAACGCTGATACCGTCATAATGCTCAATGAGTTTCTGTTGAATAGATTTGGATGCTGAAAAATGCCCCATGCCAAACTTGCAAGTCAGTATCAAAATCTTCATAAATCCTCCCTATTCCTATTTTCATCTATTTTAAATTTATTTTGATTCTCGAACAGTTATTTTCAGTTCGAATGAACAGCTTTCAAATTGAACTTTGAATTCCAATCCAAATCGCATTTATAATTTTTTATTCCAATAGCTGCGCCGGATTTGTATTCGACTTTATCAATAATTTTATAATTTTAATTCCGACATTTCATTATATCATAAATTTACATTGTAAAAGTAAAGAAAAAGTTACAAAGTTTTTCGTTGCCACAGCAATGGAATTTGTCAATCATACATTGTAAGATAAGAGCAACAAGGAGGAAATTATGCCAGGATTTAAAAATGTAGAAAAAGGAAGCATCTTCCGACTTCCCGAGCTGATAGACTATAAGAAAAACCGCGTCATCAGTTTGGCTTTGTGTGACTCTCCCGACATCCGAATCGTTTTGTTCTCCTTTGATAAAGACGAAGCGATTACCGAAGAGCAGACACCGAACACCGAGCAGTTCACGCTGCTTGAAGGCCAAATGGAAGTCGTTGTCGAAGGCAAAAAATTTATGTTAAACGAAAACGAAACAATTATCGTACAACCCGAAGACGAGCATTCGCTGCTGGCACTTGTGCCTTGTAAAATGCTCCAAACCAGTATTAAATAATGGAGGAAAATATGAGCAAATCTTTTATCAGCCACATGCCGATGGCGGAAGTTTTTAAAATGGCGGAGCAAATCGATTACGAAACCAACAAAGTCGCAAGCATCACCTTGGTCAAGCGTTCCGATTTAATCGTTACCCTTTTCTCGCTTTATGAAGGAGAAGAAATCGGAGGCCATTCCTCCACCGGAGACGCGATGGTTTATATCTTGGATGGAACTGCCGAAATCACAATCGGCGAAAAAGTTCATATCGTGAACAAAGGAGAAAATATCATCATGCCGGCCAATATTCGCCATGCGCTCAAAGCACAAAAATCATTCAAAATGCTGTTGACCGTTGTAAAACCGGCGGACTAATTACAAATTCCGCTTCTATACAAACACCCGCTTTCCAATTGTTGCGGGTGTTTGACTACTTTATCCCGCTGTTTTGCGGAAATCTTTTCAGCACGAAGCTGTTTTTATAAAAATCCAAAATATCCTCATCCTTCATTCGACTGAGTTCGCGAGACAAGGCACTGCAATTCACATTGAGATAATCCGCAAAATCCGAGCGATTGACAAAAGGAATCGTAAACGAATTCGTTTTGCCGATGCTCGCCTGCAGATACAAATAATTATAAATTTTTTCCCGAAGCGATTTGATGGACGCCATATACAGCTTGTTTCGAAGCGATTTGTTTTCTTCCGAAATCATAAAAAGCAGATTCTTCATAATCCGGCTTTTGAATTGACAAAATGCGACATCCTGAGAAATTACCTCGCGTGGATTGATGACCAGCACACGACATTTATCCACACAGACAACGCCGTAGGGCGCAATATTGTCCTCGGAAAAAACCAGCGAGCCGCCAATCAAGTCTCCCCTCTTGACCTCAAACAAAATATTCCGCTCGCCGACCGAATTTACATTATATAAATACACATTTCCGGAAAGCAACACGCCCAGCTGATTCACCCGCTCGCCGAAATGAAGAATATGCTCATCTTTTTCATATTCCTTCTCGATGGCATCCAAACATTGCAGCGCCCCCGAAAGATTTCCTCGAATCCCGTTAAAGAGCGGCAAATCTTCATAAGGATTTTTTGTCAAAATATTTTTCATACATCCCGCTTTCCATTGCAGAGAAAAAATTTACTTCCTTTTGCCGATTCCTTGATTCACATTCACAAAAAGATATCCGTCGACCGCATCCGTCTTGATCAGTATCTTATCGCTCACCTCACGCTTTGCCAACTCCGCCGCAACAATTTTCTTTTGCTCCTCGGTATGCTCCACGCCGAATAGCCAATGCGTATATCGCAGAAGAACATCCTCCTTATTTACTGTTCGCTCATTGGTGGATGAGACAAATTTCAAATCCGGAAAATATCCCTGCTCAAACAAAATATTGAAAATCGGAATCAGCTTTCCGATATATCCCTCCTCCGATTCCATGCCGAGCGACATTTTCAACTCCTCCAGCAGAGAATCCTTTCGATACATATGCGCCGACATGAAAACACCTTCTTTAGATGCTCTCAACACTTTCTCCAGTTGCCCATAGGAAGAAATCGCCGGACTCATCGACAAAAACACTAAGTCAAAAGCTTTCTCCCAACCTAATTTTTTCAAATCGATATCCTCCCAAGAAGAATTCAACAAATTCTCCTCATGATAATCCACCTGCGCATCTTCCAATTTTTGATTCGCAAATCGAATCATATTCTCAGCCAGCTCCACACCATAGATTTCCATCCCCCTTTGTGCCAGCGGAACCAAAAAGCGCCCCGCTCCGAAACCGACATCGATGACCCTCTTGCCGGCAAGCGACATTTTTTGCTCAATAAAATCGAGTGTAATATCTTCTTCCGAGCATTTTATCTTGCTGAACTCCTCCGCGCGATTGTTCCACATCGCTTGCATCTGTTGCAAATCGCCGCCATCTTCCAATAAATCAATCCAATTTTTCAAAACAGCCTCCCGTTCAATTTTTTTTCATTCTCCAAACCTTACTCCTAGTATAACAAAAGCGACCCCAATGCTCAATACTTATCCTGATTGCAACTTGACAAAAGAAAAAAAGCTTTCTACAATAAAAATGCTCACTCCATTATCGAAAGAGGAAAATATGAGAAAATCATCTTATAAAATTATTTTATTCGGGGTATTGATTTTACTCTCCTACTTGCTTCCGTCAGTTTCAGTATTGATACATAAGCATACCTCATCCAACCCAGGCACCGAGCTTTCAAGGAAGTTGGAAGCGGTCGTTCTCCAAAATTTAAAACAAATTCCTGTTCCGAACTTATCGATTGCCGTTCAAACGCCGGATGAAAATTTTTCACTTCATTATGGAGAAAGTCAAAAATCATTTGCACTCGGCTCAACTTCAAAATCCATTACTGCATCGACTCTGCTTCATTTACTTGAATTAAAAAATATTTCCTTGGATGAAAAAGTATCCGATTTTTTACCGTCCGTGACGGATAAGCGGATTCGCATTATCGATTTACTCAATCACACAAGCGGCATTTCCACTTACGACACCAATTCTTATCGAGGCGAATATGGGAAATTTGAATATGCCAATGAAAATTACAATCTTATTGGAGATTTGATTTCGGCTTTAAGCGAACAGCCCTATGAAACAACCGTTCAAGAAATTATTTTTTCCCCCTTGAAAATGGACAGCAGCTTTGCCATCCACAAAGAGAATTCGGAAGAAATAATAGACGGGTATCAAGCCTACTTCGGCTTATTGCTTCCCCGAAAGACAAGCATCCCCACCGACGAATCATGGATTGCCGCTCCTTCCGGAATGATTGCATCCACAAGCTCGGACGGAATGAAATATCTCCAATGGGTTTCTCAAAACAATTTCTCCGGGGAGAGCTTACTCTCTTTTATAAAAAAACAGGGCATATCCGTTAAAAACGATCCTGCCATCGAAGGCGTTCTCGGCAACGAAGGAATATATTGCTGCGGATGGATACAAAAGACAATAGGAAATATCGACATGATTTATCATACCGGTAAAATAGCCAATTTCAACAGTATTTTTGTTCTCATCCCGGATATGAATATCAAAATTGTTGTATTATCTAATGTTGGAGACTTTACCGTTGCTACGGGTCTTTTGGAAAAACTCTATGAGCAGATAATCTCAACAACTGTTTCATCACAATTGAAAGCCCATAACAATCCCATGAATACAGAATCGAAAAAAGATATCAATTATATCTATCCGCATTTTGTTATCAATATAATATTCCTGCTATGGATTTCATTTTGTATCTTGACAAACAAATTTTTGAGAAAGTGGAATTCAAAACTACTTTGTAAAATTTCAGCCGTCGGTATCTACGGACTGATTCCTATCCTGCTGCTTTCCATTTTCCCTTTGATGCATATTCCTCATTTCGTAATTCGAGATTTTGTGCCGGATTTATTTTTGGGAATCATAATCGGATGCACCATTTTAGTTTTCTCCGGTTTCTATTCTTTAAAGCACGCAAAAAAGCCCTCTGAATAAACAAAGGGCTCTTTGAAGTTCTAAATTTTAATCATCGTCTCGATCATTATCGTCCGAATCATTATCCACATCGTTGTCGTTGTCGTTGTCGTCATGGTCATCGTTTCTGTCATTGTCAATTTTGCTGCTTGAACTTTTGAATTGCTTCGGAATCGTGTAATTTTCGATATCCTTATCCTTCTCGCGAATCGCTCCGGTGGTCGCATCGATTTCAAAGTCATACTCCACACCGTTGCTGTAGAATTCCACATCATAGACCTTCACGCCATTGTCCGTATCCATTTTGGATTTGACAAAGGTCACCTGACCGGATTTAAGTCCCGCGTTTTTGAGCGCAATCTCTTTCGCCTGACCAAGTGTGATAGCTCCCTTTGAAGCATTGCTCGAGGAAGTATTTTTATTGGATGCGTCATTGTTATTTACATTATTTTGGCTGCTCGTATTGTTTGCATTGGAATTCTTTTTCGGAATCGAATAATCTTCAATATCCTTATCCTTTTCGCGAATCGCTCCGGTTTTTGCATCGATTTCATAATCGTATTCCACACCGTTGCTGTAGAATTCCACATCATATACTGCCACACCGTCGTCATTGTCAAGCTTTGCCTTCACAAATGCAACCTGGTTGGATTTCAAGCCGGCATCACGAAGTGCAATCTCTTTCGCTTTTGAAACGCCGACCGTTCCTGCAACATTCTTGTTGGTATTTTGCCCCGAGCCGGATGCCTGATTATTCTTCTGTGGATTGTTTTGATTTGCATTCTTTTTCGGAATCGAATAATTTTCGATATCCTTATCCTTCTCCCGAATCGCTCCGGTCTTAGCGTCGATTTCATAATCGTATTCCACACCGTTGCTGTAGAATTCCACATCGTAAATTCGAACACCGTCATCCGTATCCAATTTCACTTTTACAAAAGTTACCTTATCGGATTTCAAACCGGCATCACGAAGCGCGATGGATTTTGCTTTCTCCGCTCCGATGGTATTGCTTTTTGCTTTTCGGGCAGGACTTGCAAATACGATAACGGAACCCGATACCATAGTCAAAGTCAAAACGGTTGCGATGGACGCAGCGCTCAACTTCTTCATATTTTTATTGGTCTCCATAATATTATACAATCTTCTCTTAATACTCAATTTCTTCGCGTAGAAACAGGTCGATAGTGCAATCGGTTTTGCCGGACTTGTTTCTATCATACTGATGATTACCTCGCCGTAGAAGCGTCGGTAATCCTTATCTTTATTTTTAAGAACCGTCTCATCGCAATACGATTCGCCGTCTCCATAAATTGCCGGGAAGCAAAGGTACACGATTGGATTGAACCAATGCACACACAATGCGGTAATGCCGAGCAAATTAATCAACAAATCTTTGTGTTTGTAATGCGTAAGCTCATGTTCTAAAATAAGCTCCATCTCCTCATCCCCGATATCCTTATCCGGCAAAAGAATCGTCGGCTTGAACAATCCCGTCAACATCGGCGTGCTGATGGTATTGCAAGTAATCAGACGAATATTTTTGTCTTCAAGACCCATTCTCGCCTTGGCCCACTCAAAAGTCTCCAAAGTGATTTCATCGGTTACCGGAACGCCCCATCGCTTTACGATGCGTTGGAATTTATAATACTCAACCATATATTTTCCAAATAAAACAATCGCTCCGATTGCCCAAACCGCAAAAACGATTTGTGAAGCTGTCAATCGATTCGTAATCGGTGTGTTTTGTTCCGGTGCGGGCTCAGCAGTAGGCGCTATCGGTTCAACAATCGGTTGCTCCGCTCCCTCCGCCGTATTATCAAGATAAGTGATGGACTCTTCCGTGGTCGCTTGCCAAGGATCCGTTAAGGTAATCAGCCCTTTCCCCAAAATCGGGCGAAACGGAATTACCAAACCTATTAGCAATATGATCCACATGACATATCGAGCTCTAGCTGTAATCGCGGTTCTCGAAACAAGCGAGAAACCCAGCAAAAGCATCATGATAATTGACATAATCAAACTGGATGTCAAAAGTATTGTCAAAAAAGTCATTTACTCACTTCCTTTCCGCTCAAGCCATTCGCGTAACTCGTCCAAATCTTCGGCTGACATATCGCCTTCCGCATAAAGAGTTTTTACAAGTTTCCCAATCGAATTGCCTGCATAACGCTGCAAAAAATTGCCCGTTTCGATATCCAAATATTCCTTTTCGGTAATAATCGGTGTATAGCAACGCTCTCTTCCAACTCGCTGGCTGCTCAAAAATCCTTTTTCCGTCAAACGAGCAAGCATCGTAAGCAATGTTTGCGGCTTCCATGTAATATCCGAACTTAAATGCTCCATAATCGTATGCGTGGTAATAGGCGCTTCCGAGTGCCAAATTGCCTTCATTACAGTAAATTCTGCATCCGGTAATCTTTTTGTATTATTTTTCATGTTCATTCTCCTAATTCTACAACTGTCTCAACCTCATTCTACAAGCGTCTAATCCTTTTGTCAATACTTTTGTGTATATTTGTCTCAACAACACAAAAGATTTTCATGCATTGTGAGAATTATACCCCGGATTACTTACTCTTATTCTCTACGACTAATTTTTTAAGTATCGCGGAAAGATAAAAAACATCGGATTTTTTGTTTGCAAAAAATCCGATGTTCTTGTTTTATACGAAAACCCAAAGGTTTTGCAAATCAAGAGCTAAGCTCTCTATTCAACTCGTTCTCAAACAAATTAGTCGTCGATATCCACTTTCAGAATTTGACCTGTTGTTGCTTCAATCTCATACTCATACTCGTATCCATAGTGTTTGAATTCAATTTCATACACCATCATACCGTCTTCACGGTCAAGTTTTACTTTCTTGAAGAAAACTTCCGATGCGCTCAATCCCGCATGGTTCAGAGCAATCTCTTTCGCTTTTGCTTCGCCGATATATCCTGTTGGCGGTTGTGGCTTCGGTGCAGGAATTACGAAGTTATCGATATCTCTATCCATCTCACGAATTGCGCCTGTTACCGCATCGATTTCATAATCGAACTCGTAGTTTCCGCTGTAGAACTCAACATCGTATACCTGTACGCCATCATCGTAGTCCAATTTCACTTTTACGAAAGTAACTTCATTTTCTCTTAGTCCCGCATGGCTAAGTGCGATTGATTTCGCTTTCGCTTCGCCGATTAGCGCTGCCGGTGGCTGTGGCTTCGGTGCAGGAATTACGAAGTTATCGATATCTCTATCCATCTCACGAATTGCGCCTGTTACCGCGTCAATTTCATAATCGTATTCTACATTTCCTTTGTAGAACTCAACATCATATACCAATACGCCGTCATCTTTATCAAGTTTTACTTTTACAAAAGTAACTTCATTTTCTCTTAGTCCCGCATGGCTAAGTGCGATTGATTTCGCTTTCGCTTCACCGATTAGATTTGCCGGTGGCTGTGGCT
>JBGZSM010000020.1:0-23296 GCA_041853585.1 Filifactoraceae bacterium | reverse complement strand
TTTTTTTATAATGAAAGTATAAATAATTGGATATTGAATGTGGATGAGAAAGGGGCATGTATGATTACGGTAAACAATTTGGTGAAGCGTTATAAGGAATTGATGGCATTGGATCATTTAAATTTGGAAGTGCAGGATGGAGAAGTTCTGGGCTTGCTCGGCCCCAACGGCTCCGGAAAGACGACGCTTATCAACTGCATCCTGGCATTGCTCAGCTATGATAAAGGAGAAATCCGTGTTTTTGGTGAAAATCTGACTCAAAATACCAATCATATCAAAAGACAAATCGGATTGGTGCCTCAAGATGTGGCGGTGCTCGAAAATTTGACCGTGCAGGAAAATATCGATTTTTTCTGCGGATTATATATTGAAGATTCGGCGACAAGAAAGCAATATGTCGAAGATGCCATCGCCTTTGTCGAACTGGGCGAATATCGCAAATTTACTCCTTCAAAATTGAGCGGAGGTCTCAAACGAAGGCTCAACATCGCTTGCGGTATCGCGCACAAACCCAAGTTGATATTTTTTGACGAGCCGACCGTGGCGGTCGATGCCCAGAGTCGAAATTTTATTCTCGACGGAATCAAGAAGCTCAATAAAGAAGGCAGCACCATCGTCTATACGAGCCATTATTTGGAAGAGGTGGAAGAGATTTGCACCCGAATCGTCATCATCGACAGCGGACGCAGCATCGCATCGGGAACTTTGAATGAGCTCAAAGACAGCATCGCGACGGGGGAAAAAATCGTTGTCGAATTCGTTCATATCTCCGAAGAGGAGAAGCAGGCGCTGCAAAAGCTCGACGGTTTGATTTCGATGGATAAGCAAGGCAACGAATATCATCTGCATTTTGAAAAAGGGCGCAATAATCTGCTGGCGCTTATCGAATTTATTGAAAAGAACAATCTGTCGTACAACAAATTATTCAGTGACAAGCCATCGCTCAACGATGTGTTCTTGGCGCTGACCGGAAAGGAGTTGAGAGATTGATGAGCAGAAATCTGGCAGCTTTCGGATACTTTTTGAAAAATGCGATCAAAGATAAAGGATTCGCGTTTTGGACGATCATGTATCCCTTGGTACTGATTACCATTTTTTACTTCGGATTTTCGGGCGTGATGAACAGAGAGTTTGAAAAAGCAGCAATCGGCGTGAGTCCCGAGCATCCTTTTGCATCCACATTCGGCGAGATTGATATCATCGAATACTCTTTGATGGATGAAGCAGAAGCGAAAAACGCTTTGGAAAAAGATAAAATTGTCGCCTATGTCAAAAAGGACGGCAGCATGCTCGTCAGTCGTTCCGATTCGGCGCAAACCGCCGTCAAAGAAGTGCTCGATGCGATGAATCAATTCAGCGAAATGATGAAAAGCGGCGTACCTTTTGAAAAAATAAAATTTGATGCCGTCTATACCGAAACGATTGAGCAATCCGAAGAAGGCTGGCGCATCACTTTCTACTCGGGCATTGCGATGATATCGATATACAGTGTTTTTACGGGTATTCAAATTTCGAGACAAGATGGGTTCAGCTCGAGAATTTCGCTCAGTCCGTTCAAAAAATCAACCCGAATCATATGCTACTTTTTCTTAGGGCTGTTGGTCAACATGGTGGTAAATATCGTTTTAGTGTTTTATGTACAAAATGTTTTGCGAATCAACTTGTTCCCGCAGCTTTGGAAAAGTTTTGCAATCATCGCCGGCGGAAATGTTTTCGGAATCTCGCTGGGAATTCTGCTCGGGATACCAAAGCAAATAAAAGAAGATGCCAAAATGAGCATGGCGATCGGACTTTCTCTGATGCTTAGCTTTTTTGCAGGAATGATGGGTCGTGAAATCCCGAGAATGGTGTGGAAAATTTCGCCGTGGATTCCGAAGCTCAACCCGATTGCCAATATCACGAATCTTTTGATGCGTGTCAATTTGATCGGAAGTACGCAGCATTTTTTACAAGACCTGATGCTGTTGCTCATTCAAGCGATAATTATGCTTACCGTAGGTTTTGTGATTATTTGGAGGAGAAAATATGAATGTGATTAAATATTTTTTCAAAAATGCGAAAGCGAACAAAATCATATTTGTGATGTATATCTTCATTTTCGTCATCATTCTGTTTCTCTCCACCGCCGGAAATATCCAGCGACAGGGAACGATATTTGAACCGACAAAATCCACCGTGGGACTCATAAAAAACAGTGATGATGAAGTCGCCGATGCCGTGGAAGAATATCTGCGTGACTATTTGGGAGCGGATACGAAATTAGATTTGCTGCCGGATGATTTGGGAAGTGCAAAAGAGCTGATTTATATGGGCAACTACGATGCAATCGTGCGAATTCCGGAAAACTGCAAAGAGCTTTTTGAGCAGGACAAGCCGACGGTCCAAGTGATTTTCAGTCCATTGGGATTTGAAGGACATATTATCGACAATCGAATGAAGGTGTTTCTGATGATGTATCGAGCAACGGAGCAAAACGGACAATATGATATGGAGCTTACCAAAAAAATCTTGAAAAAAGAAGCGAAGGTGGAATTTCTGAAGACGGAGCAGACACCGGAGCATGAATTGCAAAGATTGTGGGTAAAGACCTTCTTCAACACGAGCGGCTATATTCTAATGGCGATTTATATCTCGCTCATCGGCATGAGCATGAGCGGCTTCAACGAGCCGAAGACCAAAAAACGAATTGCGATTTCATCCAAAGACGATACCAAAATGCAGATGGAAATCTATATGGCGCAGCTTCTGATGGGGGCGTTGATTACTTCGATTTTAGTAGGGGTGTGCTTCGCCTTTAAAGGAAGTCAACTGTTTGAACATCAAATAGGAAAATATATTCTCAATTTGGGGGTTTATTCCATCGTCGTGATGGCATTGACCTTCTTGTTGAACAATTTTACCAACAACAGACATACGAAAAATGTACTTTCTACGGTCTTGTCACTGGGACTTGCGTTCATATCAGGCGTTTTTTTGCCGCAAACTTTTTTGAGCGCAAAAGTGTTGGCGGTTGCCAAATTCTTTCCTTTATATTATTTCGTCATCATCAATGAAACCGTCCATCCCGAAGTTTCGTTTATGATTCGAAATCTGGGAATACAAATGTTGTTCGGCATTCTGTTCTTTGTAATGGGCTTGTACTTCGCCCGTAAGAAAAGAATTGCCGAATAGCAAAATCGAAAATCAGAATTCCGAGTTGGAATTCGCATTGGAAAACAAAAAATAAATTTCCAAGTTCGAAATCAGAATTGGAAAATCATATTGGGAAATCAAAAATCAACAATCCGAAATGCAAGGCTCATCGTTTGTGCGGTGAGCTTTGTTTTTTTCGCAAAATTTTGAGTGGATTTCAAAATTTGTTTTGTATTTTGTGCATTTTTAGTGTATAGTTGTTTGAAATAATATATAATTGTTTTAGAAAGGGTAAAGAAGAGGATATTTTTTGTTTTAATGGGCATCCATAAAAAGTCGGGATATCAAGACGGGTGGAAGAGGTGTGGATTATGAAGAAAATAGGGATTAGCACAGCAATACGGGCAGGGACTTTCGTCGGAAATTCTAAAGTTGCCGTTTCTCAAGACCGAATTTCTCATTTATCAAGCAAGAAGAATTGTCCTTTCGATAGCAATTTCAAAGGTATCAATCATCGGGCGGTTTGTGGAGAGTATGCATGCCAAAGTCGCGAGTGATAGAATGTTATTTCAGAAGCTGGATGAGTGGAATATCGATTAGCGTGGGCAACCGCGCTTTTTGTTTTAAAGTTGAATAGCTATAGAATTTTTAGAGAATGTATTGTGCTGTCCATCAATTTATGATATACTCTCAAGATAACTTATAGAAGTAGAATAAATTTCATTATGACGGACTTGATTTTGCTGATTTTTGTAGCTTATGAACATCGGGTCAAAAGGTAGAGAAGTGAATTTCCGCTGTCCCGCAACCGTAAGGCAATTGCCGAGCCGGATAACTACCCATAATGCAATTCATCAACGACTACGAGAGACAGCGGATGAAGGTATGGAGATTGCTCGCTTATTCATCATGCGAGTTTTTTTATGCTTTCGCAAAGGCATACAGAGGGGAGAATAAATGAAAAGAATGCTTAAAAAATTTGCGGTTGTTTTGTTGGCGGGACTGCTGGTAGCTTGCCAGTCGCCAAATGCAACGCAAAATGAAAACAAAGATAACAAAGGAAATACTGCCGAGCAGATGGCATCGGGCAAATTGACGCTCGGATTTAACCATGATTCGGTGGGAACACTCAACCCGCATGCGTATTTGCCAAGCCAGTTCATTACACAGGACATGGTATATGACGGATTAGTGGCTTATGGAGAAAACGGAGTGATTGAGCCGAAGCTCGCGGAGTCTTGGGAGATTTCACCGGATGGAAAAACTTATACTTTCAAATTGCGTGAGGGGGTTAAGTTTTCGGATGGAACTCCTTTTAATGCGGCGAACGCAGTGAAGAATTTTGACGCGATTTTTGCGGAGGAAAACAAAGCGGATCACTCATGGTTTGCATTTACCAACTATTTGGAGTCGTGGAAGGCTGTTGACGATATGACTTTTGAAATCAAGTTGAGCAATGCATACTCGGCAACTTTATACGATTTGGCGATGATTCGTCCGATTCGTTTCTTAGCAGACGCCGGATTCCCGGAGGACAAAAATACGGCGAAGGAAATCAAAGCGCCGATCGGAACGGGCGCTTGGGTGCTCAAAGAGCATAAGCAGGATGAGTATGCGGTATTCGTACCGAATGAGCATTACTGGGGAGAGAAGCCGGCCGCTCAGGAAGTGGTTATCAAAGTGTTGCCGGACAGCGAAACCTTGGCATTGGAATTCGAATCCGGAAATATCGATTTGATTTACGGAAACGGACTAATCAGTTTGGATCGTTTCAATGCGTATCAAGCGGATTCGACTTATACGACCGCAAGTTCCGAGCCAATGTCCACTCGCATGGTAATGTTAAACACGCAAAGTAAGAAATTGGCGGATTTGAAAGTTCGTCAAGCGCTCAGCCATGCGGTGGATAAGGAGAGCGTGGCACAAAATATTTTCGGCGGCATCGAGAAGCCGGCGGATACGATTTTTGCACCGAATGTTCCAAACACCGATGTGAAGCTTGAAAAATATGCTTATGATTTGGCACAGGCGGAGAAGATGTTGGATGAAGCGGGTTGGATAAAGGGCAGCGACGGAATTCGTGAGAAAAACGGTGAAAAGCTGACTTTGACTTTCCCATATATCGCATCCAAGGTAACGGACAAGAGTGTCGGTGAATATGTGCAGGGCGAATGGCAAAAAATCGGCGTGCAGGTAGATCTCAAAGCGATGGAAGAAAAAGCGTACTGGGAAAATGCATCCAAAGGAGATTATGATGTCATGATGAACTTCTCTTGGGGAGCACCATGGGATCCACATGCCTTTTTGACTGCGATGACCGAAGCGTCGGACAACGGCGGGCCGGATTACAAAGCTCAAAAAGGATTGCCGATGAAGGACGAATTGGACAAGACAATTAAAGCGTTGCTTGTGGAATCCGATGAGGCAAAACTCAAAGAGATGTATGAATATGTGCTTACCACATTGCATGAGCAAGCGGTATATATTCCGATTTCGTATCAGGCAATTGTTTCGGTATATCGTACGGGCGAATTGGAAGGTGTAAAATTTATGCCGGAAGAGAATCGTCTGCCGGTATGGGAAACTGTAAAGGTAAAATAATTTTGATGCACACCGGATTTCAACGAGTTTGGAGTCCGGTGTTTTGCTACTGTTCGACTCATAGAGAGGATTTGTGAAATGAATCAATCATTGATGGAATGGGGGAAAAAAATTGCGCTGTTTTTTCTCACTTTATTTATGATATCGATACTGACCTTCTTGTTGGTGAAATTATCTCCCGGCGACCCGGCGGCGAATTACCTTCGCGCGTCGCATGTCGCAATTACGGATGAAACTTTGGCAAAGGCGAGGCTGGAACTGGGATTGGACAAGCCGATTGTAAAACAATATTCGGATTGGTTGCTCGGTGTGATGAAAGGAAATCTCGGGAAATCCTATTTGAAGAAGACGCCCGTCAAAGAGGTGATTGCCAAAGCGGTCGTGCCGACTCTGCAGTTGGGCGCGGTATCTTTCGGCGCACTTTTGCTGATATCTCTTTTTCTTGGAATCACGAGCGCGCTTTTGCATGACAAATTGTGGGATTATCTGGTGCAGAGCTTTTGTTTCGCCTGCGTATCGGTTCCGACTTTTTGGCTCGGCTACATGCTGATTATTTATTTTGCGGTAATGAATAAATTTCTTCCGCCATCCGGCAGGGGAAACTTCGTAAATTATATTTTGCCGAGTCTGACTCTGATTACTCCTTTGGTGGGGCAGACGAGTTTGCTGATTCGAAAGAGTATGATGGAGCAGATGAGCTCGCCGCATGTGCGCAATGCAATATTGCGTGGGGTAAACAAGAAATTTGTCATCGGCAATCATCTGCTCAAGAATGCGGCGATTCCGATTATTACGGTGCTCAGCTCGAATATTTTGTATCTCATCACCGGCTCGGTGTTGATTGAAGAGGTGTTCGCATGGCCGGGCGTCGGCAAAATGTTTGTCGCGGCGGTCAAAGGTGGGGATGTTCCGATCATTCAGGCATCGCTTTTGATGTTCGGATTTTTAGCGATTACCGTGAATGGTCTGACGCAATCGCTCGTTCAGTTTTTGGATCCGCATACGAGAATGAGAACGCAGGAGGTGTATCGTGAAGAAGAATAAACTCTTTTATGTCGCATTGGTCTTGGCGATTATTCTGGTTTTGATTGCGATTTTCGCACCGATGATTGCCCCTTACGACCCGCAATATATTGATTTGTCGAATAAATTGAAATTGCCGAGCGTGATTCATCCGCTGGGAACCGACCATTTGGGACGAGATGTTCTCTCCCGATTGCTCTACGGCACCAGACTTTCCTTGTCCATCTCGATGGCAATTACGATTCTCACGCTGCTCATCAGCTTTCCCATCGGTCTGTTTGTCGGTTGGTTCGGCGGGCGCGTCGAAAAAGTGTTCAGTTGGTTCTCCGGTATCGTCATGGCTTTTCCGAGTTTTTTGCTGTCGATGGCATTTGCCGGCATTCTCGGGCAGGGCATCGATAATATCGTCATCGCGGTGACGATGGTGGAATGGGTTTACTATGCTCGCATCTTGCGCAACATGGTGCTGACCGTAAAGAACAATGAATATGTTCAGGTGGCGCAGTCAATGGGCGCTTCTCCGTTTTACATCATTCGAAAACATATTCTGCCTTTCGTGTTCAAGCCGATTCTTATCATCGCATTGATGAATATCGGAAGCATTATTTTGATGATATCGGGATTCTCGTTTTTGGGAATCGGCGTTCAACCCAATATTTCCGAATGGGGAATGATGCTCAACGATGCAAAATCGTACTACCGTACAATTCCAGGCTTGGTGATGTATCCCGGTTTGGCGATTTTTGTGACGGTGCTGACCTTTAATTTGCTCGGTGAGAATTTTGATAAAAAAGGATTGAAAAAGCTATGGGAAAATTAGAAGTGAAAGATTTGATAGTGCGTATCGGCGAAAGAATTTATCTCAACGAAATTTCTTTTGAGCTCGCCATCGGCAAGACCTTGGTCATCATCGGCGAAAGCGGCTCGGGAAAAACTATGCTCTCTCGCCTGTTGATTGGACAAAGACCGGAAGATGTTTCTGAAATTACCGGTGAAATTTTGTTTGACGAAAACAATTTGCTCACGATGAGCAATAAGATGTGGAGCAGATATCGCGGAATCAGCATCGCTTACATCGCGCAGAATCCGATGGCGCTTTTTAATCCGAATCAAAGCATCGAGTCGCATGCATACGAATTGTTCAACAGCAGATTGTCACTCAATCGGGAGCAGAGCATGAATAAATTGGTTCATGCGCTTTCAAATTTCAATCTGAAAAATCCGGAGATTATCGCAAAAAAATATCCTTTTCAGCTCAGCGGCGGTATGCTGCAACGGATTATGTTCGCGATGATGATGGAATTATCGCCGGTGCTGATTATTGCGGATGAGCCGACTTCGGCGCTGGATGAATACAATACGCAGACGATTATCGACACGCTCAAAAAATGTCAGGGCGAAGGCACGAGCTTGATTGTCATTACACATGATTACGAATTGGTCAAGCAGTTAGCGGACGATGTAATTATTTTGAAGGACGGAAATATTGTCGAGCGTGGCGATGCCGAATCCATTTTGGGAAATCCGCAAACCGATTACGGCAAGGAATTGCTTTTGCCGAAAAAATATTCGAGATGGGAAGGTGCAAAATGAAACTGACGGCGAAGAATGTGTCCAAACGCTACGGCAAAAATCTCGTGCTGGATAAAATCAGCTTTGAGCTCGAAGAAGGGAGCTGCTTGGCGCTGATGGGTGAAAGCGGCTCGGGCAAAAGTACGATGGCGAGATTGATAGCCGGATTGGAAAAATATGACGACGGCGATATTTTCTTCAACGATGTCGCCTATCATCAGATGAACAGAATGCAAATCAAAAATCGAAAGCAAAATATCCAGCTCGTGTTTCAAAATGCGCTCGGTGCGGTCAATCCGAATTTTTCCGTATATAATGTGCTGGTGGAGCCGCTGAATATTTGCGGATTCAATTTGTCCAAGGATGAAAAAATCGCTCGTGCCAAAGAGATGCTCGCTCGGGTCGGCTTGGAGAAGATTCAGCTTTCGCAGCCTGCAAGACAGCTCAGCGGCGGGCAGCTCCAAAGAGTCTGCATCGGGCGAGCGCTGATGCTCGAGCCGGAGGTGCTGATTCTCGATGAATCCTTGAGTGGGCTCGATCCTCTGGTGCAGAGGCAAATGCTCCAACTGCTCGGCGATTTGAAAGCGAAATTTAAGCTGACCTATCTGTTTATCGCTCATGATTTTGGCGCTTGTTACTATATTTGTGATAAAATGATTGTAATGGACAGCGGAAAAGTGGTGGAAGAGCTTGCGGATATGAACAATCTGGTCATCACAAGTCCGATTACCAAAAAATTGATGGGCGATGCGGCGAATCATTTGTCGTATAAAGAGAGCTTTTAACAAGGAGGAAAAATGTTAATCGAAGTATGCGTGGATAGAGTGCAATCCGCCGTAAATGCGGTGTCGGGCGGAGCGGACAGAATTGAACTTTGTCAGGATTTGGCGATTGGCGGAACGACGCCGTCCGAGGGATTGGTCATCCAAACGATGCGAGCGATTGACAAACCGATTGTCGTGATGATACGAACGCGCGGCGGCGATTTTTGCTACGACGAGTACGAATTTGAAGTCATGATGGAGGATATCCAGCGGATGCGAGAGCTCCAAGTTGCGGGAATCGTGACGGGCATGCTGAGCGCCGACGGAGGAGTGGACAAAAAGCGGATGCAGCAGGTGATGGAAGCGGCGAAAGGGATGGAGGTCGTTTTTCATCGCGCCTTTGACATGACAAAAAATCTGAGCGAAGCGCTCGATGATTTATCTTCGCTCGGCATTACGCGCGTGCTGACTTCCGGCGGGATGAATTTGGCGACGGAGGGCATCGACAATCTGAAAAAACTTGTGCAAAAACAATCGCCCGTTACGATTATGGCGGGCTCCGGAATCAGCGCGGAGAATGTAAAGCTGTTTGAAGCAATCGGAATCCGGGAAATTCATTTATCGGGCAAAACTCAAATTCCGAGCAAAATGCTATATCGCAATCCGTCGGTTCAGATGGGCAAGAGCGATGCGAGGGATGAATATATAATAGAAGAAACACAAACGCAAAAAATCCGAGCGGTGCGCAAAATCTTTGAATAGATTGCGATTTGCTTAAAGAATAAGTTGTTTTGCAGTACAGCGACGAATGGTTGAAATCTATTCTCCGGCCGAATTCGATGCAGCGATTGTGCAACTCTTGACGAGGTAAATTTTGAGAGTTTGACAATAATTTTCTTACTTACAAATTCGGTTTCTCGAATGAGGTTAATTAAAGAATGTTTCAAAGCGCCGATTTGTCGGTTGATTTCCAATGGATTTCTTCCGGCGACTCGGCGTTTTTAACTTCAATTTCAGTTGGCATAATCAAATTTATTTGCTATGATATAAAAGAATGATAAATCAAAAGGATATCGTGCAAAAAAGATAAAAGTATTGACAGAGCCGTTTTTGTTTGAAAACCGACACGAGGAGATACGCAATATTTTCCCCGGTATTTCAAAATCGGAAAAAATTTGGCAATCGCTTCAACACATTTATATCTCGATCCGCATCCGACGGATTGCATAATGCTTTGTTTGAACAATACAATTTGTGAAATGGAGGAAATATGATATATCAATCGACGATAACGGGTTGCGGCGAAATGGCGCCGGAACTTTGGCAAGAAAATATGATGGTACTTTTTAATGACAATGCACCAATTCAACTTGCAGAAATTGCGGTGCTGCTTTGGCCGAGCGAATTGGAAGAAGATATTGCGGTCGGCGACCGAATCACCCTTGGGGACAATACATTTGAAGTAACGGCGGTGGGGGATGAAGCGAATACCACTTTCAAAAGCATGGGACATTGTACGCTGCGTTTTGACGGAATGAGCGTTGCGACCTTGCCGGGAGAAATTCAGCTTCGCGGCAAGATTCCACAGGTGAAAGCAGGCGACCAATTTGTGATTGTTCGCTCCGAGCGATAGAGGCTGCCATGTGGGGATTGAATAAAAGATTGGCTGCGCTGGAAGAGCAGGGAAAACCGATTCTGTGCGCCATCGTCGGAACGGGACAGATGGGCAGAGGATTGGTCAGCCAAATGGCGCTGATGAAAGGGATGAGACCATCCATCATCGTCGATTTGAACATAGAGCTTGCGAAAAGAGCGTACGAAAATGCAAAAATAAATAATTATATTATCGCGGATAATGTGGAGCAGGCGGAGCAGGCGATGGAGAAGGGGCAATATGTCATTGCGACTCGAGCTGAAATTGCCTGTGAGGCAAAAGCGATTGATGCGGTCGTCGATGCGACCGGCGTACCTGAAGTCGGAGCGAGAATCGCACTCGATGCCATAAAAAATCGAAAGCATATCATCATGCTCAATGTCGAAACCGACATCGTCATCGGCTCCTTGCTTAAGAAGAAGGCGGATGAAGCAGGGATTGTTTACACCGGCTCGGCAGGCGATGAGCCCGGTGCAGTGATGGAGCTCTACGATTTTGCGAGCGCGTTGGGATTCGAGGTAAAGGCTTTCGGCAAAGGAAAGAACAACAAACTCGACTATTCCGCCAATCCGGATTCGGTGCTTGAGGAAGCGACTCGAAAACAGATGAGTCCGAAGATGCTCGCATCGTTCAAAGACGGAACCAAGACCATGGTTGAAATGACGGCGATGTGCAATGCGACCGGATTTTTGCCCGATATAACGGGAGCGCATGGTCCGTCGGCAAGCGTCAAAGAATTACCGGCAATATTCTCGCTCAAATCGGAAGGCGGAATTCTCAACAGCTATCAAACGGTGGATTATGTAAACGGCGTTGCGCCCGGCGTGTATGTCATCGTATCCAGCCCTTTGCCCGATGTGAATCATGAGATGCAATATCTGAGCATGGGGGACGGGCCGAACTATGTGCTCTACCGACCATATCATCTGACATCGCTCGAGACACCGCTCTCGGTAGCGATGGCGGTGCTGGATAAGAATCCGACCATTGTGCCGCTCGGGCGACCTTCTGCTGAAACCGTAACCGTTGCAAAAATCGACCTCCAGCAAGGACAATATTTGGACGGCATCGGCGGATTTACGGTGTATGGAACCATCCAAAGCTATGATGATGCGAAAAGAGAAAATTCTTTTCCGCTCGGTTTGGTCAATTTCAAAACCAGGTTGAAAAAAGATGTAAAAAAAGGCGAAATCATCACCTATGATATGGTGGAGCCGGATAAAGAATCGCTTGTGTATCAGCTTCGAATGGAGCAGGATAAAATGTGGAGCGATAAGTAATGCGATTGCCAATTTGTATATGGACATCTTTTGTAGAAGTTTAAAAACAAATTTTGTAAACATAAAAAACCGACCTCTACTCGTTAGATTTTTAATCCAACTTTTAGGGGTCGGTATTTTGATGTCAAAGTATGGAACTTTTGGTTTATCTTTTTTACATAATTCGTTCTACAAATCAAAGAGATGAAAGCCTCTAATATTTTTTCGGCTTGAATAGCGAATAGACGAGCAACAGAATGATCGTCGGGATGTTTCCGATGAACCCTTGGAGCGCATACCATCCCCATACTTCGTAACCGACAAAACCATGGTCTCCGATAAGCTCTCTGAAATGATAAATGGCATAGATGGAAAAACCTAAGGTCAACAAAGGGAGTATCAAACCTAAAAAGTGAAATTCCCGAGATGACAAAAAAGCTTGTATCGCTAAGACGCCGATGAATAACAAGACGCCGATGACAATCGTTGAAGTTGAAAAATTCATGAAAACCTCCTGTTTTAACCTTACTTTATGTATATAACCAAAATCAGTTCGTTCAAACGAATTCAAGAAAAAAACTAAAAAGCTGAGATTGCTCTCAGCTTTAATTTTTTATCCGATTACACGAACTCCATGCGACAATCCGGGGAATGTCGAGATTGGTTGAATTCGTACGCTCTGTCCGGGAACCGGTGAGTGGATATATTGTCCGTTTCCGATATAAATTCCGACATGACCCGGACCGTAGAGCAGGTCGCCCGATTTAATATTGGAAAGGGATACATATTGTCCGGCTCTTGATTGAGCTCCCGATGTTCTTGGAAGACTTACTCCCGCTTGGCGATATACATATTGTGTAAATCCGGAGCAGTCAAATCCTCTCGGTGAAGTTCCGCCGTAAACATAAGGTGTTCCCAAATATTTCATTGCGATTCCCGCAACGCCTGAAGCATTTCCGCTGACTACTACCGAGCCGCCGCCTTTTGTTGAACGACCTCTGGTGCTGTTTACAACCGGTCTTGTTTTTGTACCATAATATACTACTTTATCTACCGCTTTTTTTGCAACTTTTTGTGATAAAGTCTTAGCTTCTACTTTATTTCCGTTTACTAGAGTAACTTGGGTGTAAATTTCGCGAACTCCCGGTTTTCCCTCGGAGAGCAATTTTGTTTCACCCACATACAAATCAGAATTTGGAACTTTTTTTACACCCGGCTCAACCGGTTTAGTGCTGAACTGTTGATAAGTTGTCTTAACATCGAAGATATTAACCTTTTTTGCCGGTGTAGCTGCAGTTGTTCTCACAGCATTTGAACGAGATACCGATGTAGATGGATTTACTGTTGCAAGCGCTTCATTTTGTGGTAAGATTTTTGTTTCCGAAACATGCTCCAGCTTTACAATTTTTACATCCTGAACAAAGTCAACTCTTACATTGCTGATTATGTCACTGGCTTCTTTTTTGTAAGGGCTCTTTGCCACTTCCAGAACCTGCTTTGCAGTTTCTTCATCTTTAACAGCCATTACAAATTCACTATCCTTTTTAATAAGATAAGCAGGAACTTTGACATCGATGGAGTTTTCGAAGTTGTACTTCATAACTTCTGCGGATGTGAAAGTATTTTCACCCATCTTTCCTTTTACATAAGTAATTTCCGTGTCAAAGGTAGCTCCTTCTCCCTTTTCCTCCAATATTCTGTTCTTCATATTATTGACAGCCGATTCTGCTTCCAGTTTTGTTCTCGCATAACCAACATGCTCGCCGTTGGATACAATTTCATATCCGACACCCGGTTGGTAGTAGAACAGTCCTGCGATAATCCCTGCCATCAGTACCGTCATAACTAAGAATGACTTGCTTTTTGTCGTTTGACGAATTGTGTCAATAAATGATTTTCCCATGTGGAATAACCTCCATATTTTTTACCATAGTCATTATACCATTATTTCGGCATTATGAAAACAAATTATTACAAAAAAGTTACAATCTGTAATTTGTGGCAGAAACTCCTTATTTTTAGTCTTCTCAAAAACAAGAATATGATTGCGTTTCATGGCTTTGTTGTTTGGGGCGTCCGAAAAAAATCCTACAAAAATTTACATTTTGTAACCATTGTGCCAAAAAGTGATATTTTTTTCTTGAAAAACAAATCAAAATGAAGGTTTAAAAATGGATTTCTAAAATTGTTTTATCGCTGACTGCTCTGGAAAAAATGGTTTCACATGCAATTTTTTATTTATGAATTTTAGCTCACATCCCGACAAATTTTTGTGATATAATCAGACCAAAAGAAAAAATCAGACGAGAGGAGCACATGATATGTTTCAAGGAACATATCATAAGAGAAGAAAATGAATACAGTAGAGTATATTAAAAAGTTGACTTCCATTCCTTCGCCGACGGGTTTTACAAAAGAAGTGATGAATTATGTGAAATCCGAAGTGGAGCGATTGGGCTATGATGCCAAACAAATGCCGAAGGGAAATGTCATGGTGACGGTCAAAGGGAAAAATGACGCGAAACATCGAATGTTGACCGCGCATTTGGATACTTTGGGAGCGATGGTGCGCGCGATTAAACCGGACGGAAGACTCAAAATGGATCTCGTGGGCGGATTTGCTTATGCGTCCATCGAGGGAGAAAACTGTCTGGTACATGTGGCAAGCACCGGCAAGACGATTTCGGGAACGATTTTGATGCATCAGACTTCCGTGCATGTTTATTCCGATGCGAGAACGGCGGAGAGAAATCAGGCCAATATGGAAATTCGATTGGATGAAAAAGTAACGACGGCGGAAGAAACCAAAAAAATTGGGCATTGAAGTCGGCGACTTTATCACCTTTGACCCACGCACCGTTGTTACGGAGAACGGATTTATCAAATCGAGACATTTGGATGATAAAGCCAGCGGAGCAATTTTGCTGGATCTTCTCAGAAGTTTTAAAGAAAATAAAATAGAATTGCCTTACACCACTCATTTTTATTTCAGCTGTTTGGAAGAAGTGGGTGCGGGAGCAAATTCCAGCATTCCGTCCGAAGTGGTGGAATACTTGGCGGTGGATATGGGTGCGATGGGCGATGACCAGCAAACCGATGAATATACGGTTTCAATCTGTGTTAAAGATTCTTCCGGACCGTACCATTACGGCTTGCGTCAACATTTGGTGAAATTGGCACAGGAAAAAGAAATTCCTTACAAATTGGATATCTATCCGTACTATGGCTCCGATGCGTCGGCAGCGATGCGAGCGGGCTTTGAAATTCGCCATGCATTGTTGGGGGCAGGTATCGAATCCAGCCACTCCTACGAGCGTACGCATGTCGATTCCGTCAATGCGACACAGCGATTGGTCGAGGCATACTTGCTCAGCGATATGATTGACTAATTTTGTAAAAAATATAAAATCCACTTCGAAAAGAGATGCAATGATTTTCGGATTTATTAAATTCGATTGCATGCAGGAATTTCGAAGTGGATTTTTTTATCCGTAGGAATTGAATTTGATATTTTTGTATTACAACATTTGTGTTAGCAGAATATCGGATTCGCAATCCTACTCAAAATATCCGCAGATTGATCCCTGTTGAATAATATGTTTATCGGCTTTTCGCAGAACGGTTCTTTTTAATGAGAATGGATTTAAATCAAGTGAACAATCCAGAACATAAATAGTAAACCGATATTTATGAGTTTTACCCTTTGGCGGTTTCGGCCCGGCATAACGATGAAGACCGTATCCTATTCCCTGTAGAGCACCGTTTATGGTTCTTTTCCCCGCAGGAATAGCTTCCGGAACAATATTGCTCGCAGGGATATTCCAGATAATCCAATGTGTAAAATTTTTAATTGGATGAGATAAATCTTCCAGCGTAATAATAAATGTCACGGCATCGGAAGATAAATTTTTTATTTGAAACGAGGGAGAAAGATTGCTTCCTCTAAGCGTGTTTTTTAATGGGAATACATCGCCATCTTTTATACCGATACATTCAAAATCAAGAATATTTTTCGTCATGATATTCCCTCCAAATTTTATTTCCTGATTCAACAGTCTTTGTTTTTTGTGTACACCGCCATTATATCATTCTTATACTACGCTGTACAGCTTCCTCTCTCTGCAAGGTTCACATTTTTGAGGGGATGCCACTACACAATTTCCGGAAATTATAGCTTACTTCATTTTTTTGTATCTAAACTCAATTGTAGAGATTGCTTTTTTGGAAATCATCATATCCAAATCGGACTATATAATAAGGAAGAGAAAATTTTTGTGTATAATTAAAGGGCACTGATACTAGAAGTTTTTAGAAAAAAATTGTTGTTAATTTGTATTTTGAATGACTGTTCTTTACTTTTTGCCTTGCAGGAAACGGTGCCGCCACCGTTCCATCGGAAAGGACAAGATATTATATTTCTCTACAGCTTATTAGGTATTAGTATTACTTCCGATTACAGACTTTTTGGATGAAATTTGAAATGGCTATGAAGTCTTCGTGTGAATATTTCTTTTCGGTGTCGGATTGGTGAATATTGCAAGTCTAACTTTGCACTCAGTAAAATGGGAAATTGTAAGAACAATCGCCAAGGTCACCTTATTTCAAGTGGAAATATTTTTTCGTTCGACACCCTTTTTTAAGATAAAAAGTATTGACATGATAGGAAGAATGATATATAGTATAATTATCTCAAACCTATGAGATTACATCATAAGTTCAAATAAAAATTTATTCAATCCGTCCTTTGGGACTCCACATTGTGTGGGCTACTTGCGAAAGCAAGTTTTTTTTTTTGCTCATTTTTAAAAAAGTTATTGACAAAGCGAGTAGCAGTGTTAAAATTGTATTATATATAAATTATACAAACTCTATATTGAATCCGAATAAATTAATACCGAAGAATTTTTCGGTTTTTCGTAATCTGTGATTTAATCATTGGAATTTAGAGTATTCATTGTTAGTCGTGAATATGGATTTGAGAATAGAGTTCTAAGAAGCTACATAGGTTTTGACATCGAGGGGTTTTATGAACAAGGAGTCTTTATTTAGGAGGTTAAGATGAAAGAAAAACATAAGCAATTTGGGGATTACTACATCGGATTGGATATTGGAACATCTTCGGTGGGATGGGCTGTAACGGATTTGAACTATCGAGTGTTGAAATTTAACCAAAAAGCAATGTGGGGCATTCGTTTGTTCAACGAAGGGAATACGGCTGCGGACCGTAGGACACATCGTTCATCTCGTCGTCGTTTGATGCGACGCAATCAGCGGATTGAATGGTTGCAAGAAATTTTTGCAAAGGAAATAGCAAAAAAAGATGCGGATTTTTTCCAACGCTTGGAAGATAGTAAATACCATTTGGAGGACAAAGTTCTCCAACAAAAAAATACATTATTTAATGATCCCGACTTTAACGATAAGGACTATCACAAGAAGTACCCAACGATTTTTCATCTGAAAAAGGATTTAATGCATTCAGACGAAGTTTTTGATGTGCGGTTGGTCTATTTGGCGATTGCAAATATGTTAAAGCATCGGGGTCATTTTATTTATCAAGACCAGAATATAGATGAAGTCAAGTCGTTTGATTCAGCATATAATGCATTTATTCTTGCGGTGAATGACCTTTTTGGCTATGGGGAAGGTGCCAATGAGGATTCAGATGATGCGGTAAGTAAATTTGAGGCATCCAATCCAAAAGAACTTGAAAATTTACTCAGAAGTAAGGAAAAGAGAAAGCAAGAGAAGAAGAAAGAGATCGTCTCTTTGTTCGGCTTGTCAAAAACACAGAAAGATTTTGCATTCCTAAAAAATTTGCTGGAGTTGGTAGTCGGTGGCAAAGTCGATACTAAGAAAATGCTTGCAGATGTTAATGAAGAACAGGAAAAGGTGGAATTTTCTTTTAGTGATGGTTCATTTGACGAAAAATTGGATTTGCTGGAAATTGCTTTTGGTGAAAAAATCTTGACATTGCAAACGGCAAAAGCGTTGCACGATTGGGCAATATTGGAAGAAATTTTGATGGGAAAAGAAAGTTTGTCCGAAGCAAAGGTTGAAAAATATATTGAGCATCAAGAGGATTTGGGGAAACTCAAAAAATTGGTAAAAAGAGATTTCGGAAAAGAAGTCTATGATGAAATTTTTAAATATGATTACATTAAAGGAAACTATCATGCCTATATTTTTGGTAGAGGTCGCAAATCTGACAAAAAAGATGATTTGGAAGCAAAATATGAAAAAGCGACTCAAGAGGATTTTTGCAAATATCTTAAGAAAAAATTATACACACAAAAAGACAACCCGGAATATCAAGAGATATTTTATAAGCTCGACGAAGGAACTTTTTTACCGAAGCAACGTGAAAAAAGCAATTCCGTCATCCCTTTCCAAATTAACAAATTGGAATTGGAAAAAATTCTTTCAAAAGCGGAAAATTATTTACCGTTCTTAAAAGAAAAAGATGAGAGCGGTTTGACGAATAGCGAAAAGATTGTAGCGATTTTGTGCTTTAGAATTCCATATTATGTCGGTCCGCTCAATGACGCTCACAGAGATAAACCCAACGCCAACACTTGGGTTGTTAAAAAAGCAAGTGGGCGAGTTTATCCTTGGAATTTTGAAGAAAAGGTGGATGTAGAGAAAAGTGCACAAGCATTCATCCGTCGAATGACCAACAAATGTACCTACCTGATAGGAAAGGATGTTTTGCCAAAAGACTCTTTGCTATACAGTGAGTTTATGATGCTCAATGAGCTGAATAATTTACGGATTGATGGAGAAAAACCGGACATCAGTCTTAAAAAGAAGATTGTTCAGGATTTATTCTTGAAACATCAAAAAGTAACGCAAAAGAAACTGAAGGACTACCTTTGGAGAACGGGCGAGAAGAATACAAAGGATGTTGAAATTACAGGAATTGACGGAGATTTCAAATCTTCTTTGCTTGCTCATATTCAATTTTCTAAAATACTCGGAAAAGAGCACTTTACCGATTCTGAAAAGACAATGATTGAAGAAATGGTTGCCGATATTTTGTATTTTGGAGAAGATAAAAAACTTTTGTCCAAACGAATCAAAGAGAAATACAATAGCCTTTCCGAAGAGCAAATCAAAGCCATAGTAAAATTGAAATTCTCCGGTTGGGGAAGATTGTCTCAAGAGCTGTTGACGGAGATTACCGCCATCAATCCGGAAACGGGAGAGGATACATCCATTATCGGAATGATGCGAGAAACAAATTACAATTTGATGGAGTTGATGAGTGCGTCCTTCGGATTTAAAGAAAATATTGAAAGATATAATCAAAACAGTATGGGGATTTCAAGCCAACTTTCCTATGAAGCGGTGGAGAATCTGTATGTTTCTCCTAAGGTGAGAAGAAGCATTTGGCAATCGCTTCTAATCGTTGAAGAAATTCGCAAAATCACGAAAAAAGATCCGGTGAAAATTTTTGTCGAAGTAGAACGTGAGGAACAAAAAGACAAAAAGAGAACCGTTTCAAGAAAAGAGCAACTGAAAGCACTTTATGATAATATCAAAGGAGAAGACCAACAATTTTGGAATAGCAAAAATGAGCTGTTAAAAGAACTTGAAAGTCATTCGGATGCACAACTTCGTCAGGAAAAACTGTATCTGTATTATACGCAAATGGGTCGTTGTATGTATTCGGGAAAAGAGATTGACCTCTATGCTTTATTAAACGGCAGCACCTACGATGTGGATCATATCTACCCTCGCAGCAAAGTGAAGGACGATAGTTTAGATAATAAAGTGTTGGTAGAAGCTCAACTAAACAAAGGAAAGTCGGATGAATACCCATTAAGTGAGGCAGTCAGAAGGAAAAACTTTCCTCTTTGGAAAATGTTGCTGGATAAGGGGCTGATTTCAAAAAAGAAATTCGAACGACTTACTCGAACTTCCCCATTCACAACAAACGAATTGGCTGATTTTATCAACAGACAGTTGGTAGAGGCGCGTCAATCGTCTAAGGCTGTGATTCAAATCTTAGGGCAGATATTCCCGCAAACTGAAATTGTGTACTCCAAAGCAGGAAATGTATCGGAGTTCAGACAAAAAAATGATTTTGTAAAAGTACGCGAGATGAACGATTTGCATCATGCAAAAGATGCTTATCTAAATATTGTGGTCGGTAATGTCTTCAACACGCAGTTTACGAAAAGTCCGGTTAACTTTATCAAATCCGGTCAAACATACAGCTTGAATCATAATGCGCTGTATAATCGTGAAATTAAACGCGGTGGCGTTACTGCATGGATTCCCGGAGAAGACGGAACGATTAAAACGGTTCGGGAGATGATATCCAAAAACAATATTCTTTATACAAGACTATCCTACGAAGTCACCGGGGAGCTTTTTGACGGAAACCCACTTCGGAAAGGTAATGGACAACAACCTCTCAAGGGAGACAAGCGAATGCAGGATATCGCAAAATATGGAGGTTACAATAAAGTTGCCGGAGCCTATTTTGCATTGGTTGAGCATACGGATAAGAAAAAAAGAGTAAGAAGTATTGAATATGTGCCTATTGCGGTTGCAAATGAAGTAAAGCACAATAAAGATAGATTGGATAAGTATTTTATTGAGCAAGGTTTGAAGGAGCACAGAATTCTTATTCCAAAAATAAAAATAGAGACTTTGTTTGAGATTAACGGAGCAAGAGTTCATTTGACAGGAAGAAGTAATGATAGTTTATTGTTTAAACATGCTATTCAGTTGGCTCTAAATTATCAATCTGTCGTATATCTTAAACGAATTGTAAAATTTGTGGATAGAGAGAAGAACATTACCAATCTACTGATAAAGGATAGCGATGGATTGTCCAAAAATGAAAATATAAGTTTATACAATCTATTTTCTAGTAAGATAGACGAAACTATTTATAAGAATGTTATTGGTTCACAAGTAGGGAAACTAAAAGAAAAAAAATCAGTTTTTGAAAGCTTGTCTTTGGAAACACAAGTAAGAGTATTGTACGAGATATTGCATTTTTTTCAATGTAATAAAGTCCTTTCAAATATTTCTAGTCTTGAATTATCCAAGTTTGCAGGCATGATCAAATTTTCCAAAAACCTTTCGAATTGGGAATCTGGGAAAATTATTCATCAGTCAATTACAGGATTGTTTGAGCAAGAGGTGGGTTTGTTTAAAATATGAGTTGGAGAACATTGGTTTTATCGGGTAGAGCAAAACTCGATTATAAGATGAATTATTTAGAAATACGCGGGGATACGACGACCAAGGTACATTTGAGCGAAATCAACACGATTGTTATTTCAAGTACGGCAATATCCCTGACCGCGTATTTGCTCTGCGAGTTGACCAAACATAAAATCAAGGTGATATTTTGCGATGAAAAAAGAAATCCCAGCTCCGAGCTTGTCGCTTATTATGGTAGTCATGATACTTCAGCAAAAGTGAGAAAACAAGTTCGATGGGAGCAACATGACAAAAACCTTGTTTGGACAGAGGTGGTTCGAGAAAAAATTACCAAGCAAAAAGAGTTATTACAGCGCTTTGAACTTCAAGAAAGCAATATGCTGGAAAACTATATTGATGAATTAGTATATCGGGACGATAGCAATCGTGAGGGGCATGCAGCAAAAGTGTACTTCAATGCATTGTTTGGAATGGGTTTTTCAAGAAAAGCCGAAAACAGTATCAATGCTGCATTGAATTTTGGATATGCAATTATTTTATCTGCATTTAATCGGGAGATTGTAGCCAATGGATATATTACTCAACTCGGGATTGCTCATGATAATATTTACAACAATTTTAACCTGGCATCCGATTTGATGGAGCCTTTTCGTCCTTTGGTAGATGAATTGGTGTATGTTATGCAACCCGAAGAATTTGGAAGAGAGCAAAAAATCGAGGTGCTTCGATTGTTGCAAAAAGAAGTAATTTTGGATGGGAAAAAACAAATGGTGGATAATGCCATCAAAATTTATTGTAAAAGTGTACTTGATGCTTTGGATGAAGGCGATATTCGCCTAATACGGTTTTACAGAAATGAGTTATAGATTTATGCGAGTAATAGTATTTTTTGACTTGCCGACAACGACAAAAAAGGATATTCGAGAATATACGAAATTCCGTAAGTTTTTGATACGAAACGGGTTTATTATGCTACAAGAATCGGTATATTCCAAAATTGCACTCAATACGACAGCGGCTGAAGCGATTGCGCGCAATGTGCGCAAAAACAAACCGCCGTCCGGCTTAGTACAAATGCTGAGCATCACAGAAAAACAATTTGCACGAATGGAGTTTGTTGTAGGCGAATCAAAAACGGATGTATTGGATACGGATGATCGGTTGGTGATTTTATGAAGCTTGTTCATTCGCAATTTGAGGAACCGTTGGAATTTTCGGAAGGAATTCCCAATATATTGGTGCTGGAACATACAGCATTGAGAGTACAAATTATTGAAGATCTAAAAGAACAGATTCAAAACGGAGAGGGCAACTTTGTCCTCTCCTGTCAAGATGAGATTTTAAAGATGGATAAAGTAGCTGAATTCCTTTTAAATCCATTTGACTTAGATTTCAACCAAAAAAAGATTATATCCAAAATACAATCCACATTAAAGGAATTGGCGAACAATGAGAGTAACTACGCTGAAAGTATTAGGATTCTCGGAGAAGTGAACTCCTATTTTCAAAATTTAGGAGCTCAAATTGAATATCCGATTTCCTTTCATGACAGCATTGAATTATCGGATTTAATAAAAATATCCGGAGCTAAGATAGAAACGGACTCGGAGTCCTTTTTTGAACGAATTATCAACTATATGTGTTTGCTCAATGATGTATTGGGGATTTCGCTACTTGTAACCCTTAATCTTCAATTGTATTTGAATGAAAAGCAGATGAAAGAGCTATATAAGATGGCGCATTATAAAAAAATTAATTTGCTTCTGATTGAAAGTTTTGATATGAATCAGCCAAATTTGTTAGAGCGAGTTACGATTATTGACAAAGACCTCTGTGTAATTAAGAACTTTTAATCCGGAAATTTCTATGCTATAATTGATATAGCTACCTTTGAGATTGTATGTATATGATGGCATAATTCGTTCCAAATCTGAATTTGAGGTTTGAGAAGGATGTAATTTCATAGGTATGCAAAACCCTTGAAACTTCGAGAGGGGAAAGGGAGATGTTTGAGAAGGATGTAATTTCATAGGTATGCAAAACCGACAGAATTGCTTGCATCGGATTACTGTCGTTTGAGAAGGATGTAATTTCATAGGTATGCAAAACTT
>JBGZSM010000019.1:0-16040 GCA_041853585.1 Filifactoraceae bacterium | reverse complement strand
CGATTTAGTGTAAGCTTATTCTTGATATAGTTGTTCATAAAAATATTATATCAAAAAAAATGGCTTGCTCTTATGAGTTTGCCATTTTTTTTAGGGGCTATTTTGCAACAGCCCCTTTTACATAAAATTTTTTGTAAGATAAGGGCTTTTCGGGAGTCTTATGGATAAGGAGGTGAACTGATGACGGAATTTGAGAAAATTTACCGAAGATATTTTCGAGATGTATTTCTATTTCTCAAATCGCTCTCCAATGATGAAGATATTGCCGAAGAAATGGCGAGTGAAACTTTTTTCAAAGCGATGCAGACGATTGACTCTTTTCGGGGCGACTGCGACATACGCGTTTGGCTCTGTCAGATTGCAAAGAATACCTACTATTCCTATCTGAAAAAGCAGAAACGCCTCGTTCAGCTCGATGAATTGAAAGAAGTGGCGACGGACGACTTCAGTATCGAAGAAAGAATTTCCAACTCCGGCGAAGCGATGCAAATTCATCAAATATTACACGAGATGCAGGAGCCGTATAAAGAAGTTTTTATGCTGAGAGTTTTCGGGGAGCTGAGTTTTAAGGAGATAGCAAATATTTTTAAGAAAACGGAGAACTGGGCTTGCGTGACCTATCATAGAGCGAAGAACAAAATTAGAGAAAAGATGGAGGTTTGTGATGAATAAATGCAGTATTGTAAAAGACCTTTTACCGCTATATGTCGAAAATATGCTCCAAGAGGACAGCAAGAAATTTGTTGAAGAACATCTTGCAGATTGTCCCGATTGTCAAAAGGAGCTCAAAGCGATGCAGCAATCCGGCAAAGTTATCGTGGATGCCGATGTTGTGCCGCTCAAAAAATTGAAGAAAAAAATGCTGGAGGATAAAATCCAAACCATATTGTTCACGATGGCAATGGTATTTGTGATAGCGACCGCCGCTTTTGCTATTTTAAATTCGCCGCGATTTTTTCCATACGACGAAAATTTGATGCAAATCACCGAGAATGAAAATGGCAAACTGCTCATTTCCTTCGACGAGCAGGTGAAGGCATACGGCTATACCAAATATTACGATGAGCAAAGAGATGTGGAAGTCTATAACATCAGCGCATGGGACAGCTTGTGGGATAATCATTTTTCCAAAAAAGGACAGCAAAATATGTCGCTGGAAGTCAAATCATCCGACAAGGTGCAAATTTTTTACAACCAAAACAACGGAGATTCCGATGTCTTGATTTACGGATTGAAGATGGACGGCGGCGTGGTGAGTTTGCCAAGATTGGCATTGAGTTTTTATTTTACCTTTGCCCTGCTCTTTTTGTTGCTATTGTGGCTCATGCGTCTGTTCATTCGAAAGCATGAGGATGTAAAAAGAGCCGTTGACCGAATATGGCCGCTTCCGCTCGCATATATGTTGGCACATTTTTGTGTCAAAGGATTGGAATTTAAAACCTACTCCTTGCAGAGAGACTTCGGATATATTATGCTCATTACCGTCGTTATCTATATCGCGTTTTTGATTGGGGTGGGCAAGTATTATAAAAAGAAACTCTCTCGTAGTGTATAGTTCAAATATCACAAAAAGTTATTTTGTGGCGGAACGGTGAGGTTGCGGACATACAATCTCCCGTTGGTCGTTGTATATCTCGTCAACCCATGCATGGAACCTACTAAAAATTTTTATCGCCACACTCAAAAATTTGGTTAGGTTCGTAACCTCTTCGTTCCGCCCTTGCATCGCAAGGAATTCATGATTTTCTATGCTTTATTCGGTTTGAGTGAGAGTCTATTTTCTATCCGATTTTTTACAGCTGTTTTGAATCAAGAATTTCGATTTCGCCATTGGCGCAGTTCATTCGAACGATGTCTCCGGTTTTCAAAATTCGGGTCGCATTTTTGACGCCGACGATGGACGGAATTTTGAGCTCGCGCGAAACGATGGCGGTATGTGACAGAAGGGAACCTTTTTCAACGAGAATTCCTTGAGCGTTTGCGAGCAGAAAGACCCAGCCGGGGTCGGTCATTTGCGCAACGATGATTTTGCCCGCGGTATTTTGTTGCTCTTTCGGGTTGCGAATAACAATGACCTCCGCTTCGGCGATGCCCGGTGAGCAAGGCGTGCCATGCAAGGCATTCTCCGAAATCTGTTTTTGATTCAGACGACGCCCGAGACTTTGACGCGCATCTTTTGTCAGTATGAGGCGCGAATATGCTGGTGTATGCTCATAATTCGCATATTCTTTTTTCCTTTCCGACACGATGCGTTTTGCAGAGGACGGATGCTCGATTCGCTCAAAAACTTCATCGATTCGGAGATAAAAAATATCGCGCGGTTCTTCAATCAAATCGTCTTTTACAAAAGAATCGGCGATGGACAAAAAGATTCTTCGTACAAAGCCGTAGATGCGCGTGCGATGAAGTCGGGACTGCTCGCGATTTTTGATACCGAGTACGGCTCTTTTGGAAAAGAATCCCGCTTTTTGTCGATTTTGCAAATTTTCTTCGATGAGCTCAAGATTGGATTGGATATTTTGAAGCTGGGACAAATCGCCCAGATATTCTTCGACCTTCTGCTGCAACAATTCGGGATTGCTGCGGAAGGTTTTTGTTTCGAGCTTCAATTCTTCAAGCGCTCGGTCGCCGTAGCATCGAATATATTCTTCGCAGAGTTTGCGGTAGGTTTCATCATTGCCGTTTTGCGAATAATAGCTTGCAATTTCGACCAGTTTTGCAATCGGCTTCATACTCTCGATATTGTGAATGCCGGAAATGAATTCGGTATGCTTTTCGTCGCTTTTTCGCCAATTTTTGATGATGCCCGTAAAAACAAAGGCATACAAATCGTTGAGCAGGGTGATGTCCCAGATGTCGAGCAGCTCCTTTTTAATCAGAAGATAGAGCGCTTGAAGTTCTTTCGGATTTTGACAATGCTCGATTTCTTCATTGAATTTGGATTGGATCTGCTCAAATCGGTCGTTGAGCATCCGCATATTTTGGGGTACGCGAAAAAACTCGACGATGCAGGAGCAATAAATTTGAATTCGCTCAATGAAGGAGAGTTTATGAACATCGCTCGGATAGGATTTTTCGCTGACGCCGAGCATTTCCTGCCAGATCGGAATAATTTTGCTTCGCAGCGGCAAAAAATGAAGCACTCGATACCAATTCGTGATTTTGTAATAGATGCGCCCGTTGATATCGCCGACCATATTTTCAAAGATGAAAAGATTTTTGTCAACGAGCGCCGGTTTTTTGAGCACTCGGCGGGCAAGACTCGTGAACACACCGGCATAGACTTCTTTCGCAAATGAAATCGACAGCGGCAGCGTGATATTCGGATAGCTTTCGACAATATTGGAGTTGTCGTAGATTTCGATTTCGCCGTCCAACGAAGTGATTTTGCGCGCCTGCAAAATGTAGATTTTGTCATCGGCGATTGTAAATTCGATATCGAGATACTCTTGCGATAGGATTTTTTCAATCTCCTTGCCGTAGTTTAAGAGTCTCTGCAATTTTTCTTCGTCCAACAAATCTTCTTCGCCATCGTAATGATAAAAATGCTCCATGCAATAATAGGTCGTCGTCGCCACCTTGTCTGAGACGATGCCTTCGCCCAAGCCTTTGCCGACCAAGATGACATTTTCATTTAATATGCCGAGCGGATTGGCGGTAAAGAGCACGCCCGACAATTCGCCGCCCGCCATTTCCTGCACGATGACATCCATTTTCAAAGAGGACAAATCAATTTTTTTCTCTAAAATATATTCCAGCGCGCGCACAGTATATAAGGAAGCGATACAATCGCAAACGCGCTCCTGTATTTGTACCGAAGGCGTGTTCAGATAGCTTTCAAAGATTCCGGCAAAGCTGAAATCACCGTCTTCCCAATTGCAACAGGAGCGAACGGCGTATAATTTTTCCGGCAAGTCCAATGGAGGCATGACAAAATGAGCACGCACAAAGTCTTGGAAACGCCTGCTCCAAATTGCAAGATTGTCTCTTGAATCACCGGTTTGAAAATCCCGAATCAACTGTTGCAATTCCTCTCGGCGAAACAAATCGTCGAAGTGCAGGACTTGAAAATGCGGAACGGGAATATTTGCCGATTGCATTTTTTGTAAATGAATTGCTTTTGTCATATTTTACCCACCGCCAAATAAGTCGCAACCGTAAGAAGCATCATCATTTCCTGCACATAAGTGTATTGCTCGACCTTCGTGACGATGCGATATTGATAAGGGTCTTTGATGTAGGACAAAAATTGTTTTGTCATCCAAGCCACTGCGAGCAGAAAGAGCACGACCATCATTTTGTTCAAATTCCAAACCAAGATGATGTTGGTGACAATATCGACCAAGGTGAGCGCCAAAACAAATTTTATCACGCGCTCGTAGCTGAAAAGTTTGGAGTAGGTGACATAGGCCGTTTCTTCTTTGGGTGCGCGGATTTTTCGACTGATTTCCCAAATCAGCGACGGAAAATACAGAGTCCACAGCACCAAAAAAGTGATATAAGTATAGGGATAGAGATTATATTTGATGCAGGTAAATGAAATGATATACAGATTGACGATAATCTGTACCGGATTGTGCGTCACGAGTGCGAGGGGCAAACTCGATTGAATTCGGTGTCGCTGAAAAAACCACTGACTCATCAAAAAGCCGTAGCCGTAAAGAAACAGGAAGAAATAAAAATTATTCATATACAAAAAATTGAGCACAATCGCAATCGCCTGAACGACAGCACAGACGATGAACAAATCTTTTTTGGTGACGCGGCCGCTCGGCAACGGACGATGCGAAAAGAGCACGAGGTCAAGCTCATAATCTTTGAAATCGTCAGCGATTCGAAGATACATATAAAATGCAAAAACGGTGAACGCGCCGATGATCTCCTGAATTTCGATTGAAAAATCCGTCACGCCGTAGTTGAGCAAAATGATAAAATAAATTTCGCCGAATACGATAAAGCCGAGTAAGAGGCGCGGCGGAATCGGAAACATTTCTCTAAAATAGATATTCAAACGCTTGAGCATATTTCCCCCTAGAAAAAAGACCGAGTGAAACTCGGTCTGAAATTAATAATTCGTATTGTACATTGATGGGTCGTAAAGATTTGAAAGTACTCCTGTAAGCAAAAGTACCATATAAAGTACAAAAAATACAACCTGCACAATCAACATCATTCGTGCATAATTTTTTTTGCTCGGATTAACATTGCTTGAAAAAGCAAAGACGATAAGCATTATCAGACCAACCATCGGAATACCCGACAAAAAGATAGTGAGCAGCCATTCGCCCATGCTGACTACGGGGTACATTCCATTGTTTGAATTATAATCTTGATTCATAAGTCCTCCTTAAAACAACATAGCGGCATCTTGTGATTGCAATATTGCCATAACGAAAGCAAAAATCATTCCCCACAACAATATCATCAACACAAAGGTAATCGCCATCATAATGAGCTGCGCCTTACAGAAATTACTTTTGTTCGGGTTGGTATCGCTGCTAAATCCCCAAACGAAAAGCATGATGACATTGACAATCGGAATCATCAATATCAAAAACATAATAAAGAAATCGCTGAGTGTCATCGGAGGAGCCATCTCTTCACGATTATAATAGCTTGCAGAAGAAGCATAATAATTTTGCGGCGGAACTTCTCTCGGGGCATCCATCTGAGAATAATTATTTTGGAAAGATGCATTTGAATTGTCCGGTTGCAGATTTTGCGCTTCGGAATTCATTGAGTTGTTTTGCTCGCTTCCGTTGTAATTGTTTTGTTCCATAAGAAATCCTTTCTGAATCCAAATTTATAAAACTACTATACCACAAATTGTTTGTTTTTTCCACCATATCCGACCAAGTGGTCTTGTCAAGTTGTTGTGGAGTTTTTCGGTTATCTTCTCGCCGGACCTGTTTGATACTTTTATTCTTTTCTATCCGTCAGATGAAATTTATTTGTTAAAAGAGTCAATAACGGAGTAAACCTCATTTAAGTCGGAGGCATGGATATTTGAAACACAATAACGCACATCTTCGTGGAAAAACTCAATTATATACGAATTATCTATTTTTGTTTGTATTATTGCAACGGAATCTCCCATTGCATTTTCTTTTGATTCTAAGAATTTGTAGGAGTTGTCATATTCAAAGCTAAGTTTTCCCGGCGCATTGGTTAAAAAATACATACTCAAAAACGGTCCGTTACTGCCTTCAAGATCTTTTTTCATAAACACGATTTCACTTTCCAGATCGCTACTCTCCCGATTCGTATAAAATGCACTATACGAATCATTATAAAAAAGTTCCGATTTTAAGAATTTGTAACCCAAGTCTTTTTCGATATCCGCTACATTTTCATATTCTTTTTGTTTGTCGCCTTTTATGAAAACAGTGAATTCGATATCATTGACTTCTATAGGCTGTGTATTCTCGTTGATAAGTACGGACTTGTTTCCTACAATGATTTCTGAAGTAGAATTGTTTTCATCTTTATTTTTACATCCGGTAAAAATTAAAATACCTAAAACTACTAACACAAGATACTTTTTCATTTTTCCACTTCCTTTCCTCTAAAGGCATTGATTATTGGAATAACAAAGACCCCTATCGATTACAAAGCTCTTGGAAAATGAAATATTCCCTGTCTTTGTCTTGGCTTTTCTTATGTATTGCAGGAATTCCTGTAAGAAGAGAGCATTTAATCCGGTGCGAATCGAATCAAAAGCGTTCCGATATGCTACTTCAAAAGAAGAAGTTTGCATAGGAGTTTCCCGACAACAGTTTATCTCTCCTTATACAGTATACATTATAATTTATTTTTAGTCCATTTTCTTATTATACACGATTTTTCCTGCTAAAATACGATCATGTTGCAGAGGATGTAGCGGCAAGATTCTGTTTGATAAGTTCAATTCGCTCTGCTATTAAAATCTATAAACTGATTCGTTATCGCTATCCATATCCGTAGTCAAAAATGACAATATTGTAACCTGACAAAATTCGAAATACAAGTTATAATGTAAGATGCAAAGAATTTAGAAGAGCTGAATTCAGCGTATGGGAGAACTTATCCGAAAAGTTTTGGAAAACGGATGCGATTCGTACTGTCGATATCGCCTAAGATTTCTCAAAGTTATTTCAAAATAAAGTATAGTGTTTCAGACTATGATATGGAAGGATAAAGAAAATGAAAAGAAGAATAGCAGCATTATTGATTTGTTCCGTGCTTGTGCTTTCGGGTTGTGCTAAAAGCGAGAAATCCGAGCGGGAATTTACAACCGGCATTACTTATTCGAATCTGGCGGACAAGGCGAGTCAGGAAGAAGTAAAAGCCGCACTTGATAAAGCCGGTATCGCACCGGAGCGAATCGAAACTTTTTTAGGCAATGTCAATTTGTTTAATGAAGCGGTGGAAAACAAGACATTGAACGACGGATTTACAAAAATCGACCATCTATTGCCGGAGTACGATGTGATATCGATGCAGGAATTGTGGGATTCAAAGCATCCGGAGTTTTTGGGCTATAACTGTCGCATTACGAGTTATGATTTAATGGGCGACTTCATTGAAATAAAAAATCCGATAGTTGAAGACGATTCGCAGCTTTTTGTAGAGAAAGAAACTTTCAAAACACATCCGAATATGTTTACAGAAGAAGAAAAAAATGAGTTTTTCAGTTTGTATTCGCATATTCCGACCGAAAACTCAAAAGACATCAAGGTTCATTTGAATCGAGTCAAAGAGAATTGGAAAGATAAGGGAATTACTTTTAAAAATGAGGACAAAGCAACCTTGATTTCCGTATTTTTCAATTTTGAAGATGAGCAAGGAGCATCTTCTCTGTTTATCGGACATATCGGCGTGCTCGTTCCGGTGGATGACGGTTTGCTTTTTGTCGAAAAGGTGACTTTCCAAGAGCCTTATCAAGCCATCAAATTCAAAAATCGCACGGAGCTCAACGATTATCTGATGAACAAATATGATATTTCATGGAATCAGCCGACGGCGGATCCTTTTATCATGGAAAACGGAGAGTTGCTGGAAGGTTATCGCTCCAATCCGAATAAAACGAAGGGCGAGTAAATCCATTTTGAATGCGATTAGTGCATCAAGTTTGATGTTTTAAAAAATGAAAAGAACAGGTAGAGAGCGGGTGACTGTTACACAAAAAGTCTTTTTGGGTTACCATGCTTTCTACCTTTATTTAATTTCGGCGATTGAAAATCTCGCTGAACTCATTCGTCGGATTAAAACTGCAACCGATAATGAGCGTAAAATAAATTCCGTAGAGGATTTACTCGTGTTCAGACTTTTCGAGCTGCTATTTCAGATTCGCCAAATATTCTTCCAAACATATTTTTTGCTCAAAAATTTCTTTCGCCGCTTCTTCCCCGACATAGCGATAATGCCACGGCTCGTATCCGATGCCTGTGATTTCGACCTTGTCTTCGGGATAGCGCAAAATGAAACCGTATTTGTAGCAGTTTTTCATCAACCATTGTTGCTCGGCGGTATTCTCCTGTTCCTTGTTGAGTAATTGGTAGTCGGTTGAAACGATATCGACCGCCAATCCGCATTGATGCTCGCTGGTGCCGGGAACGGCGACCCATTTGGCAGCTTCCTTCTTGGCATTTTCTTGTGAAAATCCTTCGTTCTGATATTTTTTGACCAAATTGTTGTAGAGTTTTTTCTGTTTTTCCATCGTGCGATAGGAAGAACAAATCAGCGGCTTGAGTCCCTGCGCTCGCGCATCATCCATCATTTTTTGCAAAGAAGGATAGACTCGCGCATCGACCGCATGACCGTTTGCAAGCTCTTTGAGCGAAACGGAAAAATCTTCCGGCAAAGTATTTTTCGGATTGACCAAGACCAGATTCCAATCGCTCTTTTTCGCATTTGAAGAATTCTTCGGCTCGGCGGATTCTTCATTTTTTGAATGGTTGTCCTCGTCGTTTCCTTTATCTTTTGAAGGCTCTTTCAAATTCTGAGAATCATTTTTTGATGGAGAAGGGGATTCTTGTCTAACGGAATCGTTGTTTCCGGTCGGATTTTCCGGACGATTATTTTTCCCAACCTGCCACCATATCAGAGAGAGCGCAATCAGCAGCACCGTGATAAAGGCCGCAATTTTTTGAAAGCGGATTCGTCTTTTATTTTGCTTTGAGGATTTCGTGATTCTTTCCATAAATTCCATCCTTATTTGTATCATTTTATGGTTTACCAAGTGACTTTTATTAGTTCTGTCCTGTACGAGGAATTTTTCTTCCACTTCTATGGTAGTAAATATAAATTCCTTTGTCAAGTTTTAAGCGCTGACACTTGTTGAAGTACTTTTTTGTGCAAATTTCAAATAAAGCATTGACTTCTTCAGGATTTATGATTAAACTAAACAAGTAAAATGAAATGGCAATATGCCGAAAGAGAGGTTAATATGAAAAAGACTTTGAAGATGATTACTTTGTTGGCGGCTTTTGCTCTTCTTCTTGTTGCTTGCGGAGCGAAAAAAGAGGAGAGCAAGACTTTTGTTTTGGACAATGGCGTTGTCAATACGGAGCTTACCTATTATTATGTAGGCGACAAAGTGACAAAGCAAACAACAAAAACAATTTTAAAGTACGGACAACCTGGATTCGAGGATAAAGAGGCGGTTAAGGAAAAATTCGATCCGATTGTAGCCAAGTATCAGGGAATTGAAGGAATAGAGCACAAGATTGAATATGGGGAAACGGAAGTAACTGAGGAACTTTCTATGGATTATTCAAAAATTGATTATGACAAATTGAAAGGTCTGGAAGGGATGACATTTGCCGGCGACCCGAAAAACGGAGTCAGCATGAAAAAATCGGAAGAGATGTTGTTGGCAAACGGATTTACTCTAAAATAAATCGTTGATGTAAAATAAAAGCGGGTTTCAAAGCCCTAAGAAATGGCAAACTCCTAAGAGTGAGCCATTTCTTATGAGCTTGCATCATGGATGCTTCAATCCGTCGAACAAAAAGGAGCTCTTGCAGGAAGAAAATCTCATTCTGCAACAGCTCCTTGTTTTTTGCTATTTTTGTTTCACTCGAACGCCGTCTTTCAGCGCGACATTGTTCGGGTCGCTCACGATTTGTTCGTTTTCCGACAGACCGCTGAGCACTTCGACTTCATACGATCCGATATAGCCGAGCGTGATTTCATTCTTGTAGATGCTCGAGCCGTCCAATTTCCATACATAATATTTGCCGTCATCTTCAAAATAGGATGTCTTGCGAATCGTCAGGACATTTTCTTTGCGGAAGGTGTCAAATTCAACGCTCACATCGTAACCGTCTTTGAGTTTGGTGTCGTCAAGCAATTTGGCTTTGACTTCGACTCGTTGCTCATCCAAACCGAGCGATGAAATTTTCGGCTCGGCAAAATCGTCGATATGAATGATTTCCGCTTTATATTCCAAGTCGCCGGCATAGGTTTTTTGGATGATACGGATTTTTTGTCCGATTTTGAGCGCCGGCACATTATCGGTCAATACATCGCAACGAACGATTAAATTCTTCGGCGAAGTGATTTCCAAAACCGGCTGAACCGCTTGAGCATACCCGCCGGATTTCGCTCTCACCGATTTGACCACGCCGTCCATCGATGCGCGCACAACGGTGTTGGCTAATTTGCTTTCGATGTCGCTCAGTTGTGCGGCGATGGCGCCGACCTGTCCACCATAAAATTGTTTGGACCCGGCTTTTTCTTTGCGCGAATCGTAGAGCTCGCGAAGCTGTTTTTCTTTGAGCTGCAAATTGTTTTGAGCATCTTTATAAAGACTTTCGGATTGTTCCAGCTCCGCCTTGGAGACGCCGCCCTCATCGTAGAGCTGCTGATGTCTTTTGTAATTGATATCGGCATCGCTCAAAGTATTTTTTGCCGAATCAATCGCTATTTTGGCAATCTCGATTTGATTATCGGTCACGCCCGAAAGGCTCAGATTCTGTTGACCGCGCAAAGCGGCAATTTGTGATTGCAGCTGATTTTTTTGCATCAGAAGCGTCGCATTGTCCATCTCCAACAAAATATCGCCTTGCTTGACAGCCGCGCCTTCTTCTACGATATGTTTGATTTTCGCATCATAAGGAACATAGACGGATTCGTTGTTGTCGGACTCGATGATTCCGTCCTCCCGAAACGAATCGGTCAATGTGGCTTGTTTTACCTGATAAATATCGATTGGCAAAGGCTTCAGCTTTTGATAAATCAGAATCCCCGCAATCGAAACGGCTGCGATGATGATAAGTGCTAATTTTACCTGTTTTTTCATAAGTCCTCCCGCTATTCGTCTGCTTTGAGTGCGTCGGATAATTTCAGATTTTTTATTTTAACGGATGCAAAAGCCTGTCCGAGCAAAATGATGATGACAGTAATTGCCCCGCCGATTAAAAAGGCGATTCGGTCCACGGTCAAATTAAGCGTGAACAGGTCGTTGCTGGAAGCTTTTCCGATTGCGTCAATTATCATATTGGTCAACGGAAAGCCGAGCGGTATTGCAATGAAAGCAATGAGCCATTGTTCCAATTTGATGATGGAAATGACTTCCTTTTCGGACATTCCTAAAACGAGCAGGGAAGCAAATTCTTTTTCCCGCTCCGATAGAATGATGGAATAGGAATTGTAGATGATGGCGAATCCCATGGCAACCGAAATAAATACCATGCTATACATACCGAAAAGAAAGGATTCCATAAATTTTTTCATTTTGACAATCATACTATGAATGTCGTTGATGCCGTCGATTTCATGACTGTCTTCGTAGATGGTTTTCAATTTTTCTCCGCTGTCTTTCGGGGCGCGAATCAGAATCGAATTGACGACCTGCTCATTACCGACGAGTTTTCCAAGATGACGGATTTCAGAATAGGCGGACATGCCGACCGTCTGATCAATAATTTCGCTGACGATAAAGGAATATTTTTCATCTTTTTTATGAAACATCGGACTTTCTACTTGAATGATATCGCCTTTGTGCGCTCCGATTTTTTCCGCCAAGCGCGCGGTCAAAATGACTTCGTTCGGTTTCGGATAAACAAAATCGCCGTCTTTCGTCAATGTGTAGAGCATATTATTTTCTTCGATTCCGATGATACTGACATTTTCGCTCAAATTCGCATTGCTCAAAGTGGATGGAATATCCAAACAACCTTCGATGCGCTGAATAAAATTATAATTGCTCAGCTCGGAATGCACATCGCTCAGTTTTTCAAATCGCGGAAGATAGATTCGCACATTGTATTTTTCAACCTTATCGAAATTGTCAAAAAGAATTTTGTCGCTTACCCGAATAAAATTCCAAGGCACGACGGCAAATGCAAAAGTGAACATGATCCCGACTAGTATGAAAGAGCTTCTTGCCGGGTTTCGAAAAATATTGCGCAGACTCATTCGCCCCGATGTCGTAAACAGATTCATAAAGTGACGATTTTTTTCGATTCGTCCACTGTGGACGATGTCGGGAACTTTACTTCGCATCGCTTCGCTCGGATGAAGTTGTGCCGCCTTCGTACTCGCGCTGAGTCCGGCGGAGATTCCGGTGATAAGAGTCAAAAGCAGGCTGATGACAGCGTAACGCAAACCGGTATTCGCGCGAACAAATGGCATATTATATACCATCTTGTAAGCATCGAGCAACGGTTTTGTCAACAATTCGCTGAGCACGATGCCGACCAGTCCGCCCAATATGGAAACGATGACGGAGTAGGCGAGATAGTGCAAAAATATTTTTCTGTCGTCCATGCCGAACGCTTTGAGCAGACCGATTTGTGCTCGCTGCTTATCCACCATTCGCTTTATCATGATAAATAATATCATCGCGGAGACCGAAAGCATAATCAGCGGCATCACGACGATGGCGCCTTTTAACTGATCGAGCTCCTGCGTGAGCATCACATTGCTGAAATGGTCTTTACGCGCATAAGTGCTCACGATGCCGTAAGGTTTGAACAGAATTTCAAGATTTTTTTCGACTTCTTTTTGCTCATAACCTTTTTTGACGGTGTAGATAATTTGGCTGATATTATTTTTTCCGCTGACTCGTGAAATCGTGTCGTCATTTGCAAAACAAATTCCGAAATGCAAAGGGTCGGGGAAAATTTGCGCCTTGTTTCGAAGTGCATAGATATACTCCGGTGCGCGTCCGATTCCGACGACTTCAAGCTGATTTTGTTTGCCCGATGAGATGATGGGAATCTTGTCTCCGATTTTGATTTGATTCTCGGCAGCAAAGTTTTGACTGACGATGATTTGATTTTTATTTTCCTCGGGCAGATGTCCTTCCGTCAAAACAAATTTTCCGATTTCGGGCGTATGACTGATCATGCGCAGATATTTGGTATCGTTTGAAATTTTACCGAAACCGTCTTCGATGCGCAAATCCGCAATGATGCGTCCTTCGATACTTGCGACACCGTCGGTACTTTTCGCCAAGTCGATGGCGGATTTCGGTGCGGCGACCACATCGATGTAGGCATCGGGAAATCTTCCTTGTGCATAAAATGTATACATCGAAAGATACAATGTGTCCATTACAATCGAAAGGGAAGTGAAGCACATGATTCCGATGGCGATGACGAGTACGACCGCAAAGTTCGAGCCTTTGTTTGACCGCAAATCTCTCAACAGTTTTTTGTTCAACATTACAATTCTATCTCCTCGACATCCGTTGGATGCTCATTGATAATAACGGATTGTATTTTTCCGTCCTTGATATAGATGATGCGGTCGGCAATTTTTGCAATCTCCGCATTATGTGTAATCAGAATTATCGTTTTACCGTACTTTCTGCAAAAATCCTGCAAGATGAGGAGAACTTCTTTGCCCGATGTCGAATCCAGCGCTCCCGTCGGCTCATCGCAGAGCAAAATCTGCGGATTCTTTGCCAAAGCTCTCGCGATTGCGACGCGCTGCTGTTGACCGCCTGAAAGCTGGGATGGAAAATGGTCGGCGCGCTCGTGGATTCCGACAGCCTTAAGCATTTCCATCGAATCCATCTTGCTGTTTGAAATCTCCTTTGCCAATTCGACATTCTCAAAGGCGGTAAGATTCGGCATCAGATTGTAGGATTGAAAGACGAAGCCGACCGCGTCTCGTCGATAGTTGGTCAGGGTGTATTTGTCTTTGATGATAAAGGGTTTGCCTAAATATTCCAAATCGCCCGAGGTTGCGGCATCCATTCCGCCGATAATATTGAGCAGGGTACTCTTGCCCGAACCCGACGGGCCGAGCAATACGATAAATTCGCCATCGTAGATTTCAAAATCCACCCCGTCGAGCGCTCGAATTTCGACATCGCCCATACGATATATTTTTTTGATATTGCTTGCTTTGAATAAGGTCTTCATATATTACCGTCCAAATTTGATTTATAAAAACATTTTTGCATAATATCCAGATACTCTTTGTATTCATCGAGCATATCCTCTCCGAGTTCATCCAAGGTGCCGAAGCGTGAAGTTTCTTCATCCGACAATGCAAATAATGTCCAATTGATGATTTTCATCACTTTGGTCAAATCGACATCCTCGCGAAATTTGCTGAAGTCGATATTTTCATACATCAGAGCGACTCCTCTCTCGGTGATTTCTCGGAAAGAAGAATTGATGCTCTCCTTCGCAATCAGAGAGTCCTCTCTTGTAAGCGAAGTGGCAAATTCAAAAATCGTCGGTGTTTTTTTCGCCAATTCCAGCTTGATGATTCCGATTTGATACATTCGCTTGAAAAAATCCCGCTTGTTCCAATTCTCGCTGAACTCTGTAAGTTGCCCGAGCAAAAACTGATATAATTCTTTTTTACTCTTGAAATAATGGAACAAGGCGCCTTTCGAGATGCCGGAGTTTTTCACAATTTCATTGGTTGATGCCTGCTCATATCCTTTGTATGCAAACTCTTTGAAAGCGGCATTGATAATGCGCTCCTGCTTTTCGGGAGGCAAGTTGTAAAATTTGGAATAAATAACAATCACTCCTTTTAAGTTGCAAAATATAATCTTTTTCGGGGACAAGACTATCTCAACGATTTTTTGAATTCAAGCAATGCCTCGATGTATTCTTTCGGCTTGAAAGTATGAATCACATGATTGGCGGCAATTTTCTTATAGACGGTTTGCGGGGCGAGCTCCATTATTCTTTTGGCATCGGCATCGTCCATTGCACCGACCAAGCCGTATTTTTCATATCTTTTCCAATCGCCATGCAGAAGCAAAATAGGACATTTTGTCGCTCTCAGCGCATCCGCATGATTGATTCCCTCATAAAATCTGCCATCGACAAAGGCTCTTGCAAAATCCGTATCAAACATCGAGAGAGATTTGATGAGTATTTTGAGATGCTCCGGCAAGGTCAGCTCAATCGGCTGATTGGGATGCTCGCGCTCAAATTTTTCGATATGCCTTCTCATCCATTTGATGAACATGTCGGGCACTTTTTTTACACGCTTTTCGGAGATCGGCATTTCCAAACCGCTGAAATAATCGGCAAGGTTTCGATGATTCATATCGCCGATGGTTTCAACAAGATGTTTCAAACCATTGTAAACAAATCGGTCTCTATCTTTGAATCGCGGCATTTCGGCGGAGAAAATCGGCGCATCTTCCATCACGATGCCCGCGATTCGCGCCGGCATATTCGCAGCGCACCACAGCGCAACTACGCCGCCCGATGAATTTCCGCCGACAATCACTTTTTCGCAAATCACATTTTCGATAAATGATTGGACATCCTCGCCGACAGTTTTCCAAGAATATTCGCCGGGCGTCCAGCTCGATTTTCCGTGACCTCTTATCTCCAACACATAGAGATGAAAATGCTTCGAGAGGGGAATGAGCACTTTATGATAGCTTTCCCAAGTTCCAATTTGCGCGGGAATCAGCAGCAAAGCCGGTCCATTTTTCGGAGCGACGATATAATTTAATTTTACATCGCCTCTGTCGTATAATTTTTCTTCAAAGCCGGCATTTATCAAATCAGTCGAATTCAATTTGCCGGATAAATATTGGTAAGGATTGGTATAGTTCATTTTTTCTCCTT
>JBGZSM010000018.1:0-34808 GCA_041853585.1 Filifactoraceae bacterium | reverse complement strand
TTTGTACCCAATTTCATTTAGTATCAGCATTTTTTCTGTTTCATGAACGGGAATAGTAACTATTTTATGCGCCTAATCGGTTGGATTAAAAAAGGGAGCTGCGGCAGAATGAAAAAATCTCATTCTGCAACAGCTCCTTTGCGATGCTTTCCCATCTGTATAGTTATAATAAGATTAGAAAGTTTGCGTGGTTATTCTCGTTTCACTCATTTCTTCATTCTCTCTTTTTCGTTCTCTGTTTCTCAATGAATATTTATCTTTGATGAACGAGTTTCTTCCTATTGAAAAATTTTATTTCGAAACTCTTGTATAATTTCTTCTACAATGCTTTTAGAATATGATCTCAAGAATAAATTTTGCCGAAATAAAAAATTTTACCTTTTCAAAAAACGAAAAACCTTTCTCATTCTCAAATTCAAGAGCAATGTTTCGGCTCAAAATCTTGTTTTTACAACTTTGTTTTCACGCTTTTCCTAAACATCTTTTCAGGAGTGAATAAATTGTCTCTCATTCGTTTTTCCACAGGGATTTTTTAAGAACAAACTTTCTTCTCAAGTAATTTTATTATCCTCAAATTTATTTCAAAATCAATTTTAAAATTCAGCTTCCTTTTTACAACTTCGATTTTGGATTGCAAATTTTGAAATCGGCTTTGTTTTTTCCGAATTCTTTTTTGCTTTCTATCCAAATCACAATCCATTGTGAGATTTTTTGTGTGATTTTAAGATTTGTTTTGATAAATGTTCTCAAAAAAATAAAAAAAGAGTGCGGAATATGACCTGCCATGTTGGATTTTCAATCCAATTTGCGGTCGAGCTGCACTCTTTTTTACGATTCTCATCGTGGTGGAGTTGTAAAATGAGCTCGTCGTCTCTGATTTTGGATTTGCAATTCAGTGACATCCTCATTTTATCTACCATCGATATTTATTTCTATCGATTTTTATTTTACTTTTATTGGTTCTTATTTGTAGATTCGAACAGACCGAGCATTTTCTTCCCATTCAATTTGATTTTCCATTCCAATTTTTTGCAAAGCCTTTTGAACATCGCTCAGCGGCAGCAAAATTCTGCTTTTCGTAAGCACAACATCTGCGCTCAGCGGTATGATTTCCTGATTTACCGTCATATGATTTTCGCGCATATCAAGATGAATTTCACCGATAAACTTTTCGTCTTTCGTGTATGAAAAATGAGCAATCTTGTTTTGATGGTCAAAATCGACTTTTGCATCCAAAAGTTCTGCAATTTTTCTTGCCGGCAACATGGTTCGCTCTTGATAAATTTGCGGCGGAACATCCATTCTGCCTTCCAAAATTTTGTCATTGATAAAAATAAAATATCTCGGATTGCCTATTCTCATCTCAATAATAGAATCGAATCTTTTTGTATCTTTGTCCGGTCGCACTTCTGAGTTTGGGGATAATGTAGAAAAATCCTTTGTACTCTTTTGCTCTCGCTGGACGGATTCATCCGCGCTTTGTTTTTTTGAATCTTTCTCCACGCCCGACTTTTCCGTTGTATTTTCGTTTTTATCCGGCAGCGGCGGATTTTCCACTAACGCAGACGGCATGGTTTCATTCTCCGCACTTGGCTTGTTAGGCTCTTTTGGTTGCTTGATGTCTTTTTCTTTTGCCGAATCGCTCGGATTTGTAGATTTTTCTTTTTGCGCTTGATTCGCCGCTTCTTTTTGCTTGCTGATAAGTCTCGCAATCAGACGCTCTCTGGATTTCTGCGCTGTCTCTGACAGCGGGATGATACGGAAAATCCCGTTTCGTTGTACTTGCGGTGCAAATTGCAGCTGCTTCTCGTCATCTCGAGACGGCGTATAGCTTACCTTGACTTCTTCTTTTGCTTCGACATTCTCAGTTTCTACATGCAAAACTATTTTATTGTCTTTGGTCTCAATCTTTTCAATTTCAACTTTTTTAGAATTATCCACAACGCCGTTTTCAATGACATCGACCTCAAATCCCGCCGAATCGGTCGGGGTGGTCTCAATCACTTTATTCTCAAGCTCGCCGTTAAGCTCCATCGTAATCGTCGCTTCCCGATTGTCCAAATTGACTTCGCCGGTTGCGACAAAGGAATTTTCTATCGGCTCAGGTTTGTAATAGAGCGGTTGCTCTTTGGACGGTTGGAATCGAATATCGAGTTTTTGACTCTTCGGAACGCTTTGATTGATTTTGAGCAATGCCTTTCCGTCTTGTACGGAGACACTCTCCACTTCAATATTGTCTTCACGAACGGAGAATCCGAAGTCGCCGGCCTTGAATTCCTGTGATGCGATGCTGCTGTCAATTTCCACTTCGATAATGTCGGTTGGGGAATCGCTGACTTCCTCAATCAAAACTTCGCGCGGCGAAATGAGTTTTGTACCTACATTATGAGTTATTTCCACCCGCCTTACCGCGCCATTAGCCAATTCATAATCATAAGGGATATTCTCAAATCGATAAACTCTTATATTTCTGTTATTAAAAATCTCTTCCTTAATAAATTCGTCACCGACACCGAAAATTTTCGTTCTATCATTGATATCTCCGGGGTCGCCGCTGTAAATCGTCGTCACCGTTCCGTTTCTGGGATTATCCTCATCTCGGCGCAGTTCCGCGCGCAAAAAAGAAATATGACTTCCCGCTTGATTCACTCGAACCCTGTGCGCCTGCTGCTGAATGTCTTTATAGCTGCTGTGCCACAAAAATTGCAGCCATATTTCTTGCTGGTCATAGAAAGTTTGCTCGGTCAGCTCCAGCACTCGGACATTTCCTTCGCCACGCACTTTGGCAATCGTGGCGTTCTGGATTACCACACGACCTTCTTCCATATAGCCGGGGTCATCGTCAAATATCAATTCAATTTCTGAAGTAACTTCTTCATTCGGTTTTCCGTTTACATTGATTTCCAAGAGATTGACGAAAGTTTTGTTGGCGGATACCATATTTTTGTGGTAGTAAATTCCGGCAACAACAAACAGCGTAATCAAAACTATGACGGATTTTTTTATTTGATTCATAGTAACCCCCTCGCTATTGTATAATTTTCCTTATAGATATATCGACCCGGAAAAGATAGGCAATAGATTGAAGTTTATATTTTACTCAAACATAATTTGATTAAGCTTTTTTATTTCATATTTTTAGTTTTGCTGATTGCTTTTTATGAAATGTCGGCAAAAAAATACTGTGGACAAGCCACAGTATTCAATCTGATATTAATTTGCAAAGAACAGTTTCATATCATCTTCAACCGTTCCGATCCCCGCGATGCCGAAGTTCTCCACCAAAACTTTTGCTACATTCGGTGACAGGAAGCCCGGAATAGTCGGTCCGAGATGGATATTTTTCACGCCGAGTGCAAGCAATGCAAGCAATACGATAACCGCTTTTTGCTCATACCAAGCGATGTTATAAATAATCGGCAAATCGTTGATGTCGTCCAAGCCGAATACTTCTTTCAATTTAAGTGCGATAACCGCCAATGAATAGGAATCGTTGCATTGTCCTGCATCCAATACGCGAGGAATTCCGCCGATATCGCCGAGCGGCAATTTGTTGTATTTGTATTTTGCACAACCCGCTGTCAAAATAACAGTGTCCTGCGGCAATGCTTTTGCAAAATCCGTATAGTAATTTCTTGATTTTGCGCGTCCGTCACATCCACCCATCACAACGAATTTTTTAATCGCGCCGGATTTTACCGCGTCAACAACTTTGTCCGCCAACTGCATTACTTGGTGATGTGCAAATCCGCCGATGATTTCGCCGGTTTCAATTTCCGTCGGACTTTGGCAAGTCTTTGCCAACTCGATGATTTCGCTGAAATCTTTTGTTTCGCCGATTTCGCCCGGAATATGCTTGCAGCCCGGGAAGCCTGCAGAACCGGTTGTGAACACTCTCGACTTGTAGCTTTCTTTCGGCGGAACGATACAGTTGGTCGTCATCAAAATCGGTCCGTTGAACGCTTCGAATTCTTCTTTTTGCTGCCACCAAGCATTTCCGTAGTTTCCTACAAAGTGGTCATATTTTTTGAATGCCGGATAATAGTTGGCAGGAAGCATCTCGGAATGAGTGTAGATATCGACACCGGTTCCTTTGGTTTGCTCAAGCAGCATTTCAAAATCCCGAAGGTCGTGACCGGAAACCAAAATTCCCGGGTTCTTGCGAACGCCAAGATTCACTTTTGTCATTTCAGGATTTCCGTAAGTGGATGTGTTGGCTTTATCAAGCAAAGCCATTCCTTTGACCCCTGCATTTCCGGTATCGAGTACAAGCTGCACCAATGCATCGACGCTCAAATTGTTGTCCAAAGTTTTGGCAAGGGCAAGCTGCAAAAATGCATCCACTTCTTCATCGTCATGACCGAGTACATTGGCATGCTTGCTGTATGCGGAAAGACCTTTCAAACCGTAGATGGTCAGTTCACGCAAGCTGCGCACATCTTCGTTCTCCGTTGACAAAACGCCAACCGTCTTCGCCTTTTCCTTCATTTCATTGATATCGTAACTTTCCCAAAGCGCCGCCTCAGATAGTTGGGAAGTATCGCCAAGCTGCGCAATCAATTTCTTTTTCAAATCCAAAGTCGCTTTTACACGCTCCACAAATACCTGCTCATCAAAGTTTGCATTCGTGATGGTAGTAAACAGATTCAATGTAATCATGTGGTTGGTATCTTTGTCAACCGGTTTGCCTTGTGCTCTAAGCAGAGTGGTCACTTCCGATGCACCTTTGGAAACATACACCAACAAGTCCTGCATATTTGCAACTTCCGGCGACTTTCCGCAAACGCCCATCTTTGTGCAACCTTTATTTCCCGCCGTCTCTTGGCATTGATAGCAAAACATTAAATTATCCATAGTAACCTCCGTCTTTAACCTTGTTTTTCATTTCCTGTATTTATTCTATACGAAAGTGATAACTAAGCGCCGTAACATCGGTTACCATTTCATGCTTTTTTAATTTTTTTTGTGAGAAGAAAGATTCTCCGTTTTGTATTTCTTCCTTATTATAGGTCGAATGTCAAATCAAAAGTAAAAAACAGCCGAAATTTTTCGACTGTAGAAGATAAAGTTTTGCAACTCTTTCGCGGAATTATGCTGATTTTTAAAAATCTAATTTGTATTGCCTACCTCAAATTTAGACCGAAAAATCGGATTGTCGGCAGTTGATCACATCGCTCCGCGGTTTTACTTCGAAACGATTATATTTCAATAATGTAGTCGATGACCTCAAGCTCTCTGTTATCCGCAGTTGGCCGCTTTTGAATCAGCTCATTCGATTTTCCCGAATAATACAGTGGAATTTTTCGGCTCGCAATATTGCGATGGTCGACCGGATAGAGCAATTTTTTAAAGCCTTTTTGTCTCGCGATTTCAAATAAAATGGAGACCGCCTCTCTGCCGTAATGATTGCCGAAAGCCTCTTCCTTTGTCCAAATTCCAATCTCCGGAATCTCTTCTTTCAAACGGTGAAGCCCGAGCATACCGATAAATTCTTTAGTGCTTTTCAAAAAAATGGCATAAGTATAGATATCTTCACTCTTTTTCGCTTCAATCATCGAGCGGATAAATTGATGTACCTCTTCCAAATTCTCATTCGGCTTTGGATACATATAGGTTGTGACTCGGGATGTAAAATGCTTCAATATCGCCTCTCCATGTTTCAGGTCAATCTCTTCCAAATAAAGTCTTTCGGATTCCAATTTATAATCTTTCATTTCAAAACTCCTTCCGTTTAGTCCCTCATTACGCAACTTGGCAAAATTCCCTATTCCATCATGCTTACTGAATTTCTCTTATCAGCCGAATGTATTTGATGATTTGCTTGCCGGCAAAAAACAATGCCAAAATGACAACGCCGAACAGCACTGCGATGCCGGGAATAAAAATTTCTTCTTGGTTTGCAAAACTCTCCATCAGCTTGCGGATAAAAACATTCAGCGAGAGAATACACACAAATGCCACGACGAGCCAAGTGACCATGCTTTTTATGCAGAGCGCTTTGGTGATTGTTTTTTTCATTTTCTCCTCCATTTCTATCCGGCAATTCAAGCTTCAAGGCATTCGATAAGGAATCCTGTCTGTAAAACTCCCTTATTATTTCTATTATATTACGAAAAGCGTTCTTTTCAAACAAATTTTCAATGTAAAAACCATTTATCAAAGGAATTTTTCAAAACTTTTTTTCAGGCGAATAAAATTCTTTTACAAACGATAAAAGCCGATTTCTTTCTTCAAAAAAGCTTCCGATTTACTTTTTCAACATGCCTTGCAGGTTTTACTCTTTTCTCTTGAAATGCCCTTGCTCTTAGGCTATAATCATAATAGCGATTGGAGGATGACTTATGCAAATTATTGTAATTGGTGGCGGAAAAGTCGGCGATTCGCTCGCATACCATCTCACGAGAGAAGGATGCAATGTGACCGTCATCGACACCAACCTGAAACTGCTTGAAAAATTTACACAAACTTACGATATCATCGGCATTCACGGAAACGGAACATCCCGTGATATTTTGTTGCAAGCCGATGTAACCAATGCAGATATGTTGATTGCCGTTACACAATCGGATGAAATAAATACGCTTTGCTGTATGGTGGGCAAAGAACTCGGAGCAAAGTACACCATTGCTCGTATTCGAAAGCCGGAGTATTCGAATCAGGTGCTCTTTATGCAAAAAGGATTAAAGATTGACCTCATTCTCAATCCCGACCAGGTGGCTGCGAGCTATATTTCCCGAATCATTCAGTACCCGTCCACTTTAGAGGTGGAAACCTTTGTCAAAGGAAAGGTGAATCTCGTCGGATTTGAAATCCCGGAAGGAAATCTGCTTGCCAACCAACGCCTGGCGGACATTTCGAAGAATCTGAATATCGACATCCTGGTATGCTGTGTGACTCGAGAGAATGAAGTAATTATTCCAAACGGCGATTTTGTTCTTGCGGAGCATGACCGAATCTATGTGACTGCGGCTGCGGGCGAACTTTCCAATTTTTTCAAAACCATCAACATCATCAACACTAAAATCAAAGATGTTATGTTGATTGGCGGCGGCTCCATCTCTTATTATGTTGCAAAAAACTTGGAAGAGATGCGCATGAATGTGCGGGTGATTGAAATCAACCCGGAGCGCGCGGAAGAGCTCAGCAAGATGATTCCGAATTCGACGGTCATCAATGGCGACGGAACCAATCCCGAGATTTTAGATGAAGAAAATCTCGATTCGATGGACGCTTGCATTTCGCTGACCGGAATCGACGAAGAAAATATTATCATCTCTTTGTATGCGAACAGCAAAAATGTGCGCAGGGTAATCACGAAGGTGAATCGATACGGCTTTATCAAAATGATCAGCAACTCCGGAATCGGTGCCATCGTCACACCGAAAGAAATGATTGTGCAGCGAATCGTTCGCTATGTGCGTGCAAAAATCAATTCCAAGGGGTCCAATGTGCAAACACTGTATAAATTGCTCAACAATCGAGTGGAGGCATTGGAGTTTAAGGTGGCGGAAGATGCCGATTTTATAAATATTCCAATCAAAGAAATGCCGATAAAGTCGGGTATCATGCTCGCCTACATCATTCGAAACGGCAAAATCATCTTTCCGCGTGGAAATGACTTTCTATTGCCGGATGACAATGTCATCATAGTGACGACCATCAAATATCTTTCGGATTTAAAAGACATTTTTGATATTGTATAAAGAAGGACATTCAATGAATTATAAAATGGTAAAATATATTTTGGGGCAAATGATGAAGGTGAACGGCTTTTTGATGATTATCCCATTCATCGTTTCGCTGATTTACGCCGAGCATACGGCATCCGCTTTTTTGCCCCCGGTTATCGTGTTGATGATATGCGGCGGCGTGCTCGGTCACAAAGTCCCGGACAGAAATAATATCTATGCCAAAGAAGGCATGGTCATCGTCGCTTTGTCGTGGATACTTTTCTCGGCATTCGGTGCCGCTCCCTTTGTCATCAGCGGGAAAATTCCTTCGGTGGTCGATGCATTTTTTGAAACCGTTTCGGGTTTCACCACAACGGGCTCGACGATTCTGACGGAAATCGAATCCTTGCCAAAGGGAATTTTGTTTTGGCGAAGCTTTACGCATTGGATTGGCGGAATGGGTGTGCTCGTCTTTGCATTGGCGGTCTTACCGCAAAGTAATTCCCGTTCGATGCATCTGATGAAGGCGGAAGTTCCCGGCCCGACGGTCGGCAAACTGGTCTCTCGAATGCGAAACACCGCGCAGATTCTGTACGGAATCTATATTGCCATCACGCTTGCCGAAATCATTCTGCTCTACCTCGGCAATCTGCCTCTATTTGACAGCATCGTCACCGCGTTTTCAACAGCGGGAACGGGCGGTTTTGCGGTCACCAATACCAGCATTGCGCATTATGACAGCTACTATGTCGACATGGTAGTTGCGATTTTTATGCTCATCTTCGGAGTCAACTTCAACCTCTATTTTTTGATTTTGACTAAGAATTTTGCCGAAGCATTCCGCTCGGAAGAATTGCATTGGTACTTGGGAATCATGTTTACCGCAACGATTTTTGTGATGCTGAGCATCTATCATCGGTATGGCGATGTCGCGCAAACTTTCCGCTATGCGTTTTTTCAAGTCTCCTCCATCATGACCTCAACCGGTTTTGCAACGGCGGATTATATGGAGTGGTCGTCCTTCGCACAGACGATTATGATGATTTTGATGATGATCGGTGCCTGCGCCGGCTCGACGGGCGGCGGTCTGAAGGTGGCACGAATTTTAATTCTGTTCAAATCGGCGGTGCGACGAGTGAAAAAGAATTTGCATCCGAATTGGGTAATGCCGATTACCTTGGATGACAAATCCTTGGAAGACGATGTGATTTACGGTACCGGAACTTATATCGGTATCTTCTTCATTATATTTTCCGCTTCGGTGCTCGGACTTACGGCGCTCGGTCTCGATATGGAAACCGCCTTCGGTGCGGTCAACGGAACGATTAACAACATCGGTCCGGGTTTGAAATCGGTCGGTCCGGTCGGCAATTTCGCCCATCTGAGCGCACCGATGAAGCTGATTCTTTGTTTCGATATGCTTGCAGGTCGATTGGAGCTCTTTCCGATGCTTGCGCTATTCACCTTAGGTACTTGGAAAAAATAATTCGCTTACTTGACGCATGGAGGAGTTCAAATGATTTTAATAAAATGTTTTACCGACCCGATATGTACTTGGTGCTGGGGAAGTGAGCCGATTCTTCGCAAATTGGAAACTCATTTTCCGAATCAAATTCATCTGGAGCATATTATGGGCGGCCTCGTCGATGACATCAAGGGTTTTATGGACGAAGGCAACAACATCGGCGGCAACTCCGCAGAAGAATTTAATCGTCAAGTTGCGGCGCATTGGCTCGAAGCTTCCGCAAAGCACAAGATGCCGGTCAACAGCACGGATTTTAACTTATTTTCAGATGAATACCCGTCGACTTTTCCGCAAAATATCGCCTATAAAGCCGCTCAGTTGACTGACGAGAGCAAGGCGGATTTATTTTTATACAATCTTCGACTCGCATCGGCTGCAGAGGCGAGACTGAGTAGTCACCCGGAAGTATTGCTTGAAATCGCTGCCGAATCGTATCTCAATGCCGTGCAATTCAAGGCTCATTTGGAGGACGGCTCTGCCGAAAGAAATTTTGAAGAAGATTTGCGCGAGGCATCCGCTTACGGCGTCAGTGTTTTTCCGACCTATGTGCTGGAGATGGACGGCCTGCGAATTTTCGCTCGCGGCTATGTGAACTTTGAGCAGTTCGTCGAAATAATCTTTCGTTTGAGCAACGGAAAAATCCGGCCGACTTTATTTGAATTTACGAAAGAAAATTTCCTTGCGCTGATGAAAAAGCATCCGCGCATGGCGATGGAGGAAATTCGGCAAGCTTTTGATTTCTCCGATTACACAGAAGTACAAAAAGCGCTGAATCCTTTTGTCCAAGAAGGACAAATTGTTATAAAACGAATCGGAAACGGCGATTTTGCCATATTGACATAATATCTGAGAAATTGCAATCCATCCGTGAAGAGCGGATGGATTTTTTGTCTCAAAAAACTTTTCTGATATAAAGTATTTTGTATCTTTTACGATATAATCATCTACTATTACAAGGAGTGTAAAATGATAATAAACAAAACCGGTAATTAAACTAAGTATTACCGTTACAATTGTCCTGATGTTGATTGTTTCAAATTTATCCATGCTTTCTTTCAGCAACCATTTCGTCCAAAAATATTTTTCCGCTCAGGTACAGGAAGACATTTCAAAGATAACCGATCTCGGCGCGGAAATTATTGATAAAAATATGCAGCACAACGAAAACATCGTTTCGGAACTATCCAAATCTCCTATTCTCTCAAATGACATCTATTCAGAAGATCGTGTTAAATTTTACGAAGAACGAGCAAAAAAACTTGATTTCACTTGCTTTTTTGTCAGCTATTTAAAGCGTAATGCAAAAATTCTTTTATCGAATAGTGACACTTTGCAAATCTTCGATGAAGAATTTTTCAAAAAATCATCTTTCGGTGAGCTGTTCACTTCAAAAATCACAGCGATAAAATGACGAAAGAACCCTCTTTGACGATATCCTCTCCGATTTATAAAAGGGAAAAAATCGCCGCTTCGACACAAACGCAGACGGAATCGTTCAAAGAAATTTCATCTGAGGGCAACAAGCTCTCCGATTTATCACAACGATTAAGAGATATCGTTCAAAAATTCATTATCGAATCATAAATTTCGGATAAAACTCAAGAAATAAACGAGCTTTCTCCAATAGCTTTGAAAAACTGCATTTGCACTTGAAGTGCAGTCTTTGCACAAAAAGTCCCGAGTGGTTGCTTCCCTTAAATGCCGGAGAGCAAAATCCATTCGGGATTTTGATTTCATTTTTCAAATCCAAATTTGAATTTTTATTTTGTTTTTCTAAACTCAATCCAATTTCCAATTTTTGTTTTGCAAATCCGAGTTTCCATTTCAGATTTTGATTTCATTTTGTAATTCCAAGTTTTGACATGAACCTATGCCACCGGGAATTTTCGGATATGATTTTTGAAAGCCAAATATCCCACCGTGAGCAGCAAGCCGATGACCGCCAAGCCAAATTTCGAGCTTCCGGAAATCTGTGTCGCAACACTCATCAAAAGCGTTCCCGTAAATGCCGCACCTTTTCCGAAAATATCATAGAAGCTGAAAAATTCGTTGGTTCTCTCCTTCGGCACGATTTTTGAAAAATAGGAACGGGAAAGCGCCTGAATTCCTCCTTGGAACATCGCCACCACGACCGCCAAGAACCAAAACTCCCAAGCCTTGTCGAGCTGCAAAGCGAAAATTGCCACGCCCATGTAGCCCAAGATACATACCTTAATCATTTGGATTGCGGAATATTTTTTTGCCAGCTTGCCGAACAAAATAGCGAAAGGAAATCCTACAAATTGCGTCAACAGCAGCGCGAGCAACATTTGATTGTCCGAAATCCCCATGTCTTTCCCGTAGGATGTCGCCATCTCGATGATGGTATATACCCCATCTATATAGAGGAAGAAAGCGATCAAAAAAGTCATTACCTTTTTGTTGTCTTTGATTGCCAGAATTCCTTTCTTCCAGTTTTGAAGATTTTCGATAAGAGTCGGCGCATCCTCGTCATGATGGATTTTTTGACTGTATTTTTTGCGATAACCTCTTGTGAGCGGAATCGTAAACACCACCCACCACAGCGCAATGATTACGAAGGAAATCTTGGTCGCCATCGCCGCACTCAGATTGAATACGCTCGCCTTCATAATAAAAATCAATGCAAAAAGGAAGGGCACGACCGATCCGAGATAGCCGAACGCATAGCCTTTGGTCGAAATCTCATCCATTTTTTCATGCGTTGTAATATCGTTGAGCATTGCGTCGTAAAAAATCAGCGACATATTGAATCCGACTTTTCCGATGATGAACATTCCTAAAAACAAAAATCCTTCATTGACCAAACTCAGCAAAAAACAGCCCAATGCACCAAGCGATGCAAAGGTCAAAAACAATTTATTTTTAAAATCACGACGGTCGCCGAGCGCACCCAAGGTCGGCCCGAGTATCATCACGATGACCGTGGCAATCGATGCGGCATATCCCCAATACGCCGTTGAATTTGCAAGTGAAATTCCGTCCTGTGCCGCCAAGTTTTTAAAATAAATCGGTATTATCGTACTCACAATAAGAATGAATGCGGAATTCCCGACATCATAAAGTATCCAGCTTTTTTCAATTTTGGTTAGCTTGCTCATCAGTCCTCCTAGTTGAATGGCTTGTCAAATCGTTTGGAAAGCGGAGTCCCGTATCGTATCGAGTCAAAAAATTCGATTAGCAAGTCCGTTGCAATCGGAATGGATAATTCATAAATCGGTACGATGCATTTGGCATGCTCCACATGCTTTTTAAATCTTCGCGAAGTGAGCGCCAGCGAGCTGAATTTCTCATATTTCCCCATCAACAGCTCAACCCCTTTAAAAACCGAAATATTCATGCCCTTCGGCGAATAGAGCAGACGATTGTAATTTACAAAGTTCTCCAGAGATTTAAGAATTTGTTTTTCGCTCAATTCAGGATACAGCGCCTGAATGGATTTTTCCAAATCTTTTTCAAAGCGCGCAAAACGATAGCGACGAATCTTTTCCGGTTTGACGGACGGCTTGCTCGAATAGAAATTCGGCAGTACCATCAATTCGTTCTTTTTCCGGAATGGATTGCGATAACCCGCCTTACTCTGCTTACGATTGTATTTGAGGAGATATTTTTCCTCTCGATGCTTGGCATCTCTTTTGAGAATCTCACGCAGAAGAATCTCTCTGTCCAATTCGGTTTCGATTTGAATATGCCCTTTGGAATCCTTGCCCAAACGGTTGACCGTCGGATGCGCCTCCGAATCGAGTGTATAATGACACACAAAACCGAGCGCATAGGCGAGCGCACGAAAATCTTTGCTCTCTTTGATATGAGCCTTGGCATTATTCATAAATTCCGCCCCGCTCATGTCATGAATCCGACTCGCATACTCCACCACTTCATTCTTATGCAATGGATTGTAATAAAACATCGGGTCGGGTCCCTGCAAACCGATATTGAAATCCTGTCGATACTTTCGAATCACGGCAATAATATCTTTTCTGTTTTTTTCAATCAATCTGCGATAAACTTCCTGTCCAAATAGATAATGCGTTGCGATAGCCGGCATAATATCTCCTTTCCGCTAACAATCCAGCAGCTCGTCCACTCTCTTTTTCAAAATCTCCAGCACCTGTGAATCGTCATTGGGGTCATAGTGATCGGTATTCGCTATCGTAGTGTGGGAATGTACCTTCGTATTGACCGAGCGGTAGAAATAATCCAGTACCAACTTCGTTCCCAAAAACTGATTCTCATGTTCTTTTTCGCCACCGATAATAATATTCATCGCCAGACGCTTCTTGGAGCGGTCAATCAGCGAATGCATCAAAGTGTATTTGCTGTGATAAATCGCCTGCGTTCTGTCGATGAGCGACTTCAATTTGGCGGGCGTGCTGTCGAAATACACAGGTGTTGCCAAAATCAAATAATCCATCTCGTCAAAATAACGATACATATATTTTATATCATCACGAATCATACATGCTCTGTGTTTTTTACAATATCCGCAATCGATACAACCTTTATAATTTAATTTTTTCAAATCAAAATATAAAATGCTGAAATCGACTTCTCCTACATCTTCATAGTTCCAAAGCGCATCCGTCACATCGCCGAAACTCGTCACACAAGTTTTTCCTTTCGTATGGATATAGTCGACCACCATATCCACCAATCGTCGAGAGCAGGCTCGCTTACTTTGACTCGCATTCAGTACAATGATTCTTTTCATTCCTTTGTTCTCCTTCATTCCCCGCATCAACCCGATGTCCGTTGTTGCTTTTAATACAAAGTAAAGAGCAAGCTCCTACTTGCACCTATTTTCCGCCCGAGACCTTGGATATGACAAAGAGCAACAGCCATGCACCGATGACCGATACAAATACACTGTATAGGTTAAAACCCGTCACACCCACGCGTCCGATTTGATTGAAGATAAATCCTCCAATCATCGCGCCGACAATTCCAACCGCGATATTGCCGAAAGTTCCGAGAGATTTTCCTCCCGAAATTTTATTGGCAAGCCAGCCGGAAATGCCGCCCAATATAATCCAAGTAAATAAACCCATATCTCCCCCTTATTTCTTTTTTCGATTCGCGATTGCGAGCAAAAAGCCCAAGGCGATGGACAAAAACGCGGATACGAGCACCCGATACTGCGACGGCAGCAAGAATACAATCGTGTGCGCCGGAATCCAAAAGAGAATACAGGCCTTTGTCCATGTGAATTCAACCACCGAATGCCAATCGACCCTGTCCACGAGTTTGGAGAGGCTGATTTCTTCTTTTCGGTAGAAGGCATCGACATACAAATCCGTAAATTTATGAAAAACCATCATCATCGGTCCGAAGCTGATATTCATAATCATGGAGCCAAAAAATGCATGTGCCAGCTTTGAATTTTCAAATGGCAAAAGTCCCGCCTTCTGCACCGATGCCGCTCCCGCCATAAAAAAAGGAAACACGAGAGTGACTGCCATTCCGATAAAGCCCCAGATGATTGCGCGCATCAAAACGCCTTTGGGAATCAGATAGTCACCTTTGTTCATTCGTATGCCCAAAAAATCACCCATGCTCGCCAAAATGGCAAATTTGATAAATCCACCAAGATACACATGCTCTGTTGTAAATGCTAAAAAAGGCTCTCGGGTTGCGGGAATCAAAAGCATCGCAACCCAAGCCAGTAGTGCCAAAATCCAAAAAATGTCCCCTTTTTTCATACCTTCTCCATCAACCCAATGTAATCGTATCGATGACATAGGCCATCACTTCCTGATACTGTTTCGGATAGTCGGTGTCCACTTTCTTCAAAATCGAAGAAATCTCCGATTTAATCGGCGAGTCTTCGAGCATTTTTAAATTGATAAGTACATTGAGTTTTGCACTTTCAATCGCCGCACGAAAACTCTCCGCTGCGACACCCACATCACTCATCACGAGTTTGGATGAAATCTTCATCAACTCGATCAGCATCTCAAATGCTTCATACGATGTCTTGAGTGTTTCAAGCGGAACGAGACAAGCGGTCACAAGCGCCTCATCCATAATTATTTTTTTCTTCGCTTTTTCCTCGTCGGTATTCGCCGGCAAGCCGTAAGCCTTGGACAATGGTAAAAAGTATTCTTCATCCAAATCGATTAAAGTCAACATGCGATTCGCTTTTTTGCTGCAATCGAGCTGAATCGCAATCAATCGCTCTTCAAATTCGGCAAATTTTTTCTTGCCGATTGTCAAATTGCAAACCATCGATGCCAACGCAAAACCCTGTGATGCGCTAAGCGCCGCCGCACCGCCGCCACCCGGCGCTGCCAATTTGGATGCCAGCAAAGCAATAAAACTCTCTACACTTTCTTTGCGAAGCGAAGATACCTCGCCCGCAGGCTCTTGGAGAAGCGGACAATCCACTTCTCCAAAAACCAATTTTTTATTTTCTACGGTTATACTCATTGAAATCTCCTAGAACAATCCGGTAATCTTTCCATTCTCATCAATATCAATTTTATTCGCTGCCGGAACTTTCGGTAATCCCGGCATCGTCATAATATCTCCGGTAAGTGCTACGACAAATCCTGCACCCGCGGACAATTTAATATTTCTAACGGTAATTTCAAATCCGGTCGGACGACCCAATTTGGTCTGGTCATCGGTTAGTGAGTATTGTGTTTTCGCCATACAAACCGGAACATTGCCATAGCCCGCATCTTCAACATCTTTGATTTGCTTCAATGCATTCGGAGCGAAGCTTACGCCGTCCGCACCGTAGATGCGTTTTGCAATCGCAACAATTTTTTCCTGAATCGTTGTGTCAAGCTCGTATACATATTCCATATTGTTTGGACGCTCAACCAATTCAAGAACCTGCTCAGCAAGCTCTACGCCACCTTTGCCGCCATGCTCCCAAACTTCTGAAAGCGCAACATTAACGCCTTTTTCCTGACATTTTTTGCGAATCAAATCAAGTTCCGCTTCCGTATCCAATGGGAATTTGTTGATAGCAACGACTGCCGGCAATTTGAATACCTGAGTGATGTTCTCCACATGCTTAAGCAAGTTTGGAAGTCCTTTTTCAAGCGCGTCAAGATTTTCTTCACCGAGATTTTCTTTCTTCACGCCGCCGTTGTATTTAAGTGCACGAACGGTCGCAACGATTACAACCGCATCCGGCTTCAAATTCGCCATTCTACATTTGATATCGATAAATTTCTCAGCACCGAGGTCCGCACCGAAGCCTGCCTCCGTTACAACATAGTCCGCAAGATTCATCGCCATCTTGGTCGCGATTACGGAGTTACATCCATGAGCGATATTCGCAAAAGGTCCGCCGTGAATAAATGCCGGTGTCGCTTCCAATGTTTGAACAAGATTCGGCTTGAGCGCATCTTTCAACAGCGCCGCCATCGCACCGTTCGCATTGAGCATCTTCGCCGTGATTACTTTTCCGTCTCTGCTGTATGCTACGACGATTTTTCCAAGTCTTTCTTTCAAATCCGAAATGTCGTTCGACAAACAGAATGCAGCCATAACTTCCGATGCAACGGTAATGTCGAATCCGTCTTCACGAGGCATTCCGTTCGCCTTGCCGCCAAGACCGTTTACCATGAATCGCAATTGTCTGTCGTTCATATCCATCGCACGCTTCCAGATGATTCTTCTTGTGTCGATGTCCAATTCATTTCCTTGATGAATATGATTGTCAATTAAAGCAGCAAGTAGATTGTTCGCCGCACCGATTGCATGGAAGTCGCCTGTAAAGTGAAGGTTGATATCTTCCATCGGTACAACCTGTGCGTAGCCGCCGCCCGCCGCGCCGCCTTTTACTCCGAATACCGGCCCGAGAGACGGCTCACGAAGTGCAACCATGGTTTTTTTATTCAGATGGCTCAACGCATCCGCAAGTCCGATAGTTGTCGTTGTCTTTCCTTCTCCTGCCGGTGTAGGATTGATTGCCGTTACCAAAATCAGCTTCGCCTTTTTATCGCTCGGCTTTTTCAACAGATTGTAGTCAACTTTTGCTTTATAATGTCCATACGGCTCATAATTTTCGGGTTTCAAACCGATTTTCTCCGCAATTTCCGAAATGTTTTTGATTACCGCCGCCTGAGCGATTTCGATGTCTGATTTTGGCTTAACTGTGTTGCTCATGTTGTTGCTCCTTTCAATTCAAAAAAATTTATACAGTGATGGTGTATCTTCCTTATAAACGGAAGGCTACTCGGTAGCTTTTGGTCTGCAATTGACACCATCTTTTGATATCTGAAAAAATGGATAGAAAAACCATCTCCTTCCATTATAATAAAGATACCCGTTTTTGTATATAAGTTCACTTAAAAAACCGTAAAAGATTTGCGGAATTTTACCAACAAAAAAAGCCCGCGGGCTTTTTGTAAAAAATTGAATTTTAATTTGATTTCAACTTCGATTCATAATCATGGCTTTTGAATTTCAGATCTCGGTTTTGGATGTCGATTTCGGATTTCGCTCACATTGTCAGAATTAAATTTCACAATTTCCCTTTCGAGTTTTGATTTCAACACTTGACTTGAATCGGTTCTCCGAATTTTTCAACATGAGCAATCACGCGTCCATGATTTATAATTACCTTCTATTCGTGCCCTCGCCGTTAATACAAATCGATGGGCGCCATAGCATCCTTTCTATGCTTGCTCATTATCAATAATATCCCTTATTCTAATATTGTAACGCTTTATAATCATTTAGGCAATATAAAACATCGGATTCCTCCGATGTTTCGTAATTTTTTTATTTGTTATGAGTACATCCCGAAAGATGCAAAATATGCAATCACAACCGCCAACGGTCCGGTTATCAAACGCGAAACCAAAATCGCCGGCACACCGACTTCAATTGTTTTAGATTCCGCTTCCCCCAATGCCAATCCGACCGGAATAAAATCCGCGCCGACCTGCGGGTTGATGGCAAAGAGCGCCGGCAACGCATACTGCGGCGGAATATTTCCACTTGCAATCTCCACGCCGATAAAAGTTCCGACCACCTGCGCGATGACCGCTCCCGGTCCGAGCAAAGGTGACAGAATTGGAATCGCACAGATTACGGATATAAGCAGCAGTCCCGGCAAAGAAGTGGCAAAAGGCGTTACCTTGTCCGCCATCCACTCACCGATTCCGGTCTTGTTGATAATTCCAATCAATAAACTGATGAATGCCATAAAAGGCAAAATATTTTTAATCACGATGTCAATCGAATCGCGCGCCGCCTGATAAAACTTGTGGACAATCCCGCCGACCAATTTTCCAATCGTCGTAAGAAAACCGAATTTGGAGGACGGGATATTCATATCCGCCACCTTTTCTTTCGCTTCGGCTTTGAGCTGAGCAATGCTCTTGTTGGTTACCGGAATCTCTCCTTCAATAATCTCAATATCTTCCTCATGAACATCGGAGACATAGAGTTCCTCCGTAATATATTTCGCTAAAGGTCCCGACTGACCCACCGCACGCAGATTGACCGTGAAAATTCCTTTGCGCGGGTAGACACCCGAGCGAGCAGTTCCGCCGCAATCCACGACCGCCACCAAAATTTCTTCATCCGGCACACCGGTTTTGAATCCGTCAATAAGCTCCCCACCGGTAAGCTCGGCGATTCGCTCGGCAATCGGATCCACCCCGCCGCCGGTTATCGATACGATTTTATTTTTCTTTGCGTCCGGAACGATGACCAATGGTCCGCCCCATCCGTTTTTTCCTTTTTTAATTCTGACCGATTGATACATACAAACCTCCTATGCCTGATTCTTTGGCCACATCATAGCGGTTATTTTCTCGGTGATCACGCCGCGCAAAAAAATCACGATGATGCCCACCAAAAAGTATCGCACTGCCAAATCGCTGACCGGCAATCCCAATTTTGCAATTCCGCCCGAAATTCCTAAGAAGATAAACAATTCGCCCGCATTCGCATGAGGGAAAATTCCGGTGATCGGATGGCAAAAAGAAACCGCGGCATCATAAAAAGCCGGCTTGTACTTTTCCGGTAAAAATTTTCCAAAGGTGTATGCCATCGGATTGGTTAGAAAAAACATCGCAATCAGCGGCATCACGGTATATCGAAGGATAAAATTCCTGCCGGCAAAACGAACGATCTTCTCCACTCGTTGTTCTCCGACCATTTGAACAAGTGCATTGACTGCGGTGATAAGTACGATAAGAGTTGGCAGGATCCCAACGACGAGTTTAACAAAAACTTCTCCGCCCGCTTCAAAAAGACTTTTGAAATCTTCTGCAAGGCTCGCTAATATTTGGATCATATATTCCTCCTCGAAAAAAATTTATTGAAAAACAATAAATATATACCTCATTTTATACCGACTTTTTATAAATTGCAAGCATTTTTTTCGAGAAAAAACATTTTCTTTTCTCTCTAAGGCTTTTCGACCGGTTCAACCTCTTCGACATCAATAATTTGAGGTTCTTCGATTTCCTCCAGATTTTCAAATTCATCGTAGTTTTCGTTGATGTCCTCATTGATCTCATCCGTGATCACCGCATCCACGACCGCTTCGTCACCCAGTTCGTCGAATTCATCCGACGCAGAAGCTCCGCGCTCTTCCCGAAAACTGTCGTAAATCATCTTTGCCGCTTCAAAGGTCGCCTTGAGTCGCGCGATATCTTTTCCTTCCGCGGTTTCCAATTTCTTTTCCGCATCATTCATGATATTGATCAGTTTGCTTCCATTATATTGCGTATAAGGCTGAAATTTCGCAAAGACCGAGATCCCCTGCAGGATTCTGCCATCGACGACGATTTCATTCGTATCGGCTGCAAAAAGCACAATTGAACCTGCGCCCAATCTGCGCTTGACGGTTCCCACACCGATTCTGCCGACTTTACGAAGCTGCGCCGCATTTTGTCGAAAATCTTTCATTTGAAAATAGGTGAAAACACCCTGTAATATCAATGCCAAAAATATAAAAAATAATAATCGTCCCATAAATCCTCCGTAACTTTTAAATCTCTGTTGAACTCTTTTCCACTTTCTACCCATATCCCAAAAATCTTACGCAAAAAAATCGCTTCCTATTATATATCACCTTCTTATTATATCACCTTCGATGATTTAATAATGAATTTTTAGATGGCGAAGATAATTATTTTTTGATATCCAATTTTTTGCAGCATTTCCATTTTTACAATCGACAAAGATATCGCCTCATTATTTTTTATTTTTGACTCCTACCTCTTATTTTCTTTTTCGATTTTTTTGCGCTTCTTGTTTTCTATTGTTATTTCAAAGTATGCGTTGACTCTTTGATTTTATTTTTGATATTGAGCGTTGAGTTTTAACTTTTCGAGTTTCATTCTCTATTCAACACCTTCATTCTTTTGCAATTTACAACTCAATTTTGCTATGTTCTTTTACAATCCCTTGCTATGCTATTTTTGGAATCTCTTTTCATATTCTCATATAAGCCTTGTAATAATTTCGCTCAAAGATTGCTCTATCACTCGATTTGCGATATAATAGGAAAATCATAGGAAAGGATACGCAAAAGCGCTATATAATATGTTATTACAAGGAAGTGGCTGCGAATTGATGATTCCTGACGGCGAGTTGTTGCCGCTTAAGGACATTGAGCGCAGTATTATAAAGAAATATCGAAAGCAGCTTTGGGCTCCGTTTATGAAAGCTGTTCGCAACTACAAGCTCATCGAACCGGGAGACCGAATCGCCGTTGCCGTTTCGGGCGGAAAAGATTCTTTGTTGATGGCGATGCTTTTCAAAGAACTTCATCGTCACAGCGAAATTCCTTTTGAGCTCCATTTTATTGCAATGAATCCCGGTTTTTACGAGCAAAACAAAGAACAGTTGCTCAAAAATTGCGAGCATCTTGAAATTCCAATCGAGCTTTTCGACACGAATGTTTTCAATATCGTCCAAAAAATCGCGGGCGATGCACCATGCTATATGTGTGCCAAAATGCGGCGAGGTGCGCTCTATGCCAAGGCGGAAACCATCAACTGCAACAAGCTGGCGCTGGGTCATCATTTCGATGATGTCATCGAAACCACGATGCTCAACCTGCTCTATGCCGGCTCGGTTAAAACCATGATGCCCAAGCTCAAATCACAAAACTTCGGCAAAATGCAAATCATTCGTCCGCTGTACTATATCCGCGAAGAATCCATCCGCCGCTTTACGAAAGCGAGCGGAATTTTTGCGATGAACTGCGGATGTGCGGTAGCCGCCGGCAAAATCGCAACGACCCGATATGAAATCAAAGATTTGATTGAAGGGCTTAAAGAAAAAAATCCGCATGTCGAAAAATCTATTTTTGCGGCGATAGAAAATATCAATCTCGACGCCTGCATCGCATGGCAAAAGGACGGAAAGAAGCATTCCTTCCTCGACGAATACTAAGCCGACCGCTCCTTTCATAAATCCCAATCGCTCTCAATTGACTTTTTTTATCAAATTCGATATACTAATTTGAAAGTGATTATCATTTTTATGAGAAAAGGAGACAAAATGAAAAGACTTATTTCAACAACATTGGCAGCATTTATGCTTGCCGGCAGTATCACTGCTTGTGCTCCAAAACAAGAAGCGCAGGCGCCTGCCGAAAATAAAGCGGCACCGACGGAAAATACACTCAAGGTCGTAACGACGATTTTCCCGCCGTATGATTTTACAAAACAAATTGCAAAAGATAAAGCAACCGTGAGCATGATTCTTCCGCCAGGCTCTGAAAGTCATTCCTTCGAGCCGAGCCCGCAGGATATTATCAATATCGAGCAAGCGGATTTATTCATCTACAACGGAGGCGACAGCGACTACTGGGTGGATGAAATTTTGGATTCGATGGGCGACAAGGCACCGACTACGCTGAAGATGATGGATAGCGTAAACCTTCTGGAAGAAGAAGTGATTGAGGGTATGGAGCCTCATGACCACGACCACGATCATGAACATGGCGATAAGGACCACAGTCATGATGATAAAGACAAAGATAAAGACCATGATCACAACGACAAGGATCACAATCATGATGACAAGGATAAAGACCATGATCACAACGACAAAGATCATGAGCATAATGACAAGGATAAAGACCATGATCACAACGACAAGGATCACGATCATGACCATGACCACGAACATGTGATGGATGAGCATGTTTGGACTTCTCCAAAAAATGCCGCCAAAATCTCGGAAGCAATCGCATCCAAATTATCACAACTCGACTCTGCCAACGCACAGTTCTACACAGAAAATTTGAATGCATACAAAGAAGAATTAAGCAAACTTGATAAGCAATTTGAAGACATTGTAGCGAATGCAAAAATCAAAACCATGGTATTTGGTGACCGTTTCCCACTTCGTTACTTTGCCCATGATTACAATTTAAATTATTATGCCGCATTTGTCGGATGCAGTACACAAAGTGACGCGTCCGCAGCAACGGTAGCATTTTTGATCGACAAGGTTAAAGAGGAAAAAATCCCGACTGTATTCCACATTGAGCTTTCTGCACACAAAATTGCAGATGCGATTGCGGATTCGACCGGCGCGGAAGTTGCGCTCTTCCATACTTGCCACAATTTAAGCAAGGAAGATTTTGACGCGGGAAAAACCTATGTATCTCTAATGCAGACCAATGCGGAAACATTAAAAAAAGCATTACAGTAGGTGAATTATGATTGATTTATTTGGCGAAATGGTAACCTATCCGTTTATGGTACGCGCAATCGTAGTGGGACTCTTTGTCTCGCTTTGCGCGTCCTTACTCGGAGTGAGTCTCGTGCTCAAAAGATATTCGATGATAGGAGAAGGCTTATCCAATGTCGGATTTGGCGCATTGTCGGTCGCTTTGGCATTCAACCTGGCGCCGCTGAAAGTCTCCATCCCCATCGTCGTGCTTGCTGCATTTTTATTGCTGAAAATCAATGAGAACAGCAAGATAAAGGGAGATGCCGCCATCGCCATCATCTCGACCGGTTCGCTTGCCGGCGGGGTACTTCTCGTTTCCAAGACGACGGGAATGAGTTTGGATGTTTGTAACTTTATGTTCGGCAGCATTTTGGCGATGAGCAAAAGCGATGTGCGATTGAGCATCATCCTCAGCGTGATGGTACTGATTCTGTTCGTATTGTTCTACAACAAAATCTTTGCGGTGACCTTTGACGAAACATTCGCCACCGCAACGGGTACCAAATCGAATTTTTACAATATGCTCATTGCGATGCTGACGGCGATTACCATAGTGCTCGGCATGCGAATGATGGGTGCATTGCTCATTTCATCGCTGATTATTTTTCCGGCACTCAGCTCGATGCGATTGTTCAAACAGTTCCGCTCGGTGATTATCAGCTCCGCATGCATATCGGTAATATGCTTTCTGCTCGGGCTGGCACTTTCGTATAAAGAAAAGACGCCGACCGGTGCGAGCGTCGTGGTTGTGAATTTAGTTGTATTTGCGATTTTCTTTGTGCTCGGAAAGCTGCGAACTTCCCGATTGACAAAGGCGATTCCGCTTGCAGTCATCTGCATTCTGCTCGTCGGATGCTCGGACGGCGGCAACTACAATGTTCAAAAGACACCGCTGCCGCCTGCACAAAAACAGAAAGAGCAGGAATTGGAAAGCTCGGAGAGAAAGCCGCAGTCGGAAGAAAAACAGAAGCCGGAAGACAAAACACAGAAACCGAGCGAAAAAAACAAAGACGACTCCCAAAGCAAAAAGGAGCAAACAACCGAAAAACCGAAGAACGAAAAAACGGACAAAAAACAGGAAACACAAAATAAAAACGAAACCAAAAAAGACTCGAAGAAAAGCAGTTTTGGAAATGGGCAGAATATCCCGAAAGGAAATATTCCCGCTGAGCCGAAAATTAAAAAGCCGAGTGCCGACACCAATGAGGTCGTCATCACCGAAAATTTCTTCATCACACAAATCAACGATATCTTTTACAATATCGACGACTACAAGGGCAAGACCATCGTGGTCGAAGGAATGTTCTCGATGTTCCCCAATGCCAACGGCGAATTGGTAATACCAACGGTGTTTCGATTCGGACCCGGCTGCTGCAGCAACGACGGCTGGGGTGGATTTATGCTCAACTACAACGGACCTTTTCCGGAAGCTGAAGAATGGATTGAGGTAAAAGGTACGCCATATATTCAGGAGGATGATTTGTTCATCAATCTGTATTTGGATGTTACCAGCTTCAAAGTCAAAAAAGAGCGCGGCGCGGAATATGTCGACAGCTAAAAGCAAAGAATAAAAATTTTACGCAACAAAAAACCTAACCTTCCGTACTCCCCCAACTGTCGGATTTAAAATCCAACTTTCGGAGGCGGTACAGCGTTAGGTTTTTTATTTCTTATCGACTGCGATCTCCAATGAGCGCACGATTTTTATACAGCGTATATGCGGAAACGGCCAGCATCACAGCCATCGTTATCAACAGCAATGTGCCGAGCATCGACATATCGCCCGTTTTTTTGAGCTCCATCATGCCGCCGAAATATGCCCAAGCGATAGACAATGGGAAAATCGCATTTTGATGATAGCGCACCATTCCTATCGCAAGCAAGGTCGCGAGCACAACAACCGCGATGGAGAATACAAGCTCCGTACTTCCGAAATAGTTGAAATCCACCGAAACCAAAAAGGCGGAAAAATTGACGAAGCTCGCAATAAAAATCCATCCGGCATACAGCCCGAAGCTGAGCGCCGGCACCCATTTGGAATTATCTCCAAGCGCTTGCAGATTTCTCAAAATAGCAACGAGTGTAAACAGCAAGCCCAAAATCATCACGAAGGACAGACCGATCATTCGATAGACAAAGACAACATTCCACAAAATATTTATCACACAGGAAAGTACAAACCAAGAGGAAATCCGCTCAATTAAATTTTTGTAATAAGTCTTGTCACGATTCACGAAAGCAACCACCAAGGTGATGAGCAATAAAGAGTAAATCACCCCCCAAATGCTGAAAGTGAAGCCCGCCGGCGTAATCATCGTATCGAATTCATTCGATACTTCCCTTTGACTCAAGCCGTTGATATATCCGAAAGCTCCTAAAGTGTTGATAATTACCATGGCAAAATAAGCCGCAAAACTCATTGAAATTTTTGTATTGATATTTTTCATTTTATCTCCTTACCAAACCAATTTACAGAAAATCTTCCTCCTTCCCTCGATACAAATCTTCAAAACTCTGCCCATTTTGAAGATAAGGCTCCAGAATGGTCTGCGCCAGAATATATTGGCGGTTATACTTTATCGCATAATCGCTCAACATCTTACCGACAGCCGCTCCGTCTATCTGATTTCTCTGATAGTCATTCAATATGGCAAGAAAATTATCCTTTTCCTCTTTGCTCAGCTCCTTCTTGAAATAGCCGAAGATGTGCGAATAGGCATTGACGACATTCCCCCGACCGGGGCAGTCCGCCAAAAGCTTCTCCAAATTCTCCCGATATTCTTCAAACACCGAAGGCAAATCTTTTTTCTCGTGATTCGCCACAATGCCCCCTAAAATATTTTTATACTTTTGGCTGTAACAAAAATAGAGATATTTATTATGCGCATGAAAATCCGTCAGCATTTTGAGCGATAACGGCTCATGAATCATCTTGTCAAAATCCGATAGACATTTTCTCTTAAAATATTCATGCTCCAGAACTTCCATCGCGCACTCCTTCTCATTTAATTTCTTAATCCATACTTTACTTGTACCCAAAAATACGAAAACGAATAAAGTTTCTAAGCGCTGCTTTGATACCGGGATTGTAAAGCAAGCCTTGATTTTGAATTTGAAATCGGGGCTTTTTCATTACGGGAGATATGAAAATTTGTCTGCGAATATTATTCTTTTGATATTTTGTAGAATTTTGTTCACGCAGTTTTTGCATAACTATTTACGGTTATATATTCATTAGAATTTTACCGATGCTTTGCCGACGGAAATCGGATAAAAAGGATTTCAGAATCGGAATGGAAAATATAAAAACGAATTCGATTTTTATATCAGACATGGAAACGGCGGAAATGAATACCATCTCAAATTCGAAATTAAAAATCGAAGTTATAAATGCCGATTCGTTTTTCGAAATCGAAATCGTGACGGACGCGGTGAAATTCAATATGGAGAATTATCGCTTTTCAAAATAGAATTTGAAATTTTACCGGAACAGCCGGAAGGAGTAAACATGAAAATTTATACAAAAACAGGCGACAAGGGCGAGACTTCGCTATACGACGGTACTCGCGTGCGCAAAGATTCCGTAAGGGTGGAGTCTTACGGAACGGTGGACGAGCTCAATTCCCACTTGGGATTTGCATCTCATTTTGTAGAAGATGACGATGTAAGAGCAAAATTATTCAAAGTGCAGAAAAAACTGTTCTTCGTTGCCGGGGAGTTGGCGACCAAGGAAGAAGGCAAGTTTAAAAATGGCGTAACGGATGAGGATATTGCCACATTGGAAAAATGGATTGACGAATATCTGACCAAAATCGAAAAAGTCGATTCCTTCATCATCCCGGGCTCATCCAAAGGCTCTGCCGCACTACATGTAGCAAGAACGGTTTGCCGACGCGCAGAGCGCAGAATTTTAGCATTGGCTCGCGAGGACGATGTGCGTCCGACAGTCATCAAATTTGTCAATCGACTTTCCGACACCATCTATGCTTTTGCAAGATTTTTGGAGACGGATATCACCAAGGTCGATTTCAACGAAATGGGAAAAGAAAAACTCTAGTCAATCAAATCACTTCGCCCGAAGTGATTTTTTTGCACGCTTTTTCACTTTTCGTTTGTTTATCAAATTCGCCGAAGTGGTATTATAAAGGCAAAAGATTTGTGGAAACCAAGCCCTATCATAGGAAATTTTATACGGATTTTTGAATAGGAAAAATATGATTAACACCATCACACTCAATCCGGCGCTCGATTATTTTGTCGAAGTGGATAAATTGGAATTCGGCAAAACCAATCGTACCACCGATTGCTCCCTCTACGCCGGCGGCAAAGGCATCAATGTCGCCATCGTTGCGCACAATCTCGGTGTAAAAAGCCGCGCAACCGGATTTCTTGCAGGCTTTACCGGCGAAGAAATTGCAAAACAGCTCAAAAACATCGGGATTGATGAGCAATTCGTTCGAGCGGACGGTCACACAAGAATCAATATCAAGCTCAAAGAAAACAAAATGAATTTACGCGAGACGGAAATCAATGCGTCGGGAGCCGGCATCACTTCCAAAGATTTGGATGCGCTCCACGAAATCATCGAGCAATTTCCAAACGGTGAAATTCTCGTGCTTTCAGGCAATGTTCCCTCAACGATGAATGCCGCCATCTACGGCGACATTCTCGAGCGATTCGCGCACAAAAATTTTCGCATCGCCATCGATACGAGCGGAGAAGCCTTACGACATGCGATAAAAAAACAGCCTTTTTTAGTCAAACCCAATCTCAGCGAGCTGGAAGATTTTTTCGGCTGTTCCATCGCAACCGACGAGCTTGCATATTATTGCAACAAGCTGCAGGAACTCGGCGCCAAAAACATTCTGCTCTCGATGGGAGCGGACGGCGCTATGCTCTTGGATGAAAACAAAACCATCCATCGGCTGCCTGCACCGCAAGGCAAACTCGTAGCATCCTCGGGCGCAGGCGATTCGATGCTCGCCGGTTTTTTGGTCGGCTATCTGCAAGGCAAGAACTTTGCCGAAGCTTTTCGACTGTCAGTTGCCGCAGGAAGCGCAACTGCATTCAGTCACGGCTTGGCGGATGGCGAATCGATTCATCGTATTTTGAAAAATATGAAGGAGTTATAAATGAAAATTACCGAACTGCTCTCCAAAAACAGCATCAATCTGAATTTGCCGGACGGAAATAAAATGGAAATCATCGATACATTGCTCGAATCGATGTATCGCACCGGCAATATTTCGGACGAAAAGCAATTCAAAGACGCGATTTTATCTCGTGAAGAAGAATTCAGCACCGGCATCGGCGAAGGAATCGCAATTCCTCACGGCAAATCTCCATCCGTCAAACGAGCGACTCTGGTTGCGGGCGTTCATCACAAAGGCATCGATTTTGAATCGCTCGACGGTCAACCGTCCAAACTATTTTTTATGATTGCCGCCCCCGAGGGTGAAAATCGGCTCCATCTCGATGTGCTCGCAAGATTATCGACTCTGTTGATGGACGAGGCTTTCAAAGAGAAATTGCTATCCGCAAAAACCGCAGATGAGTTCTTAAAAATCATTGACGACGGCGAAAGAGAAAAATATCCGAACGAATACGATTCGCCTGCTGAAATTTCCGCTCCTACAAAATATTCCATTTTGGCGGTCACCGCCTGTCCGACCGGAATCGCGCATACCTATATGGCGGCGCAAAAGCTGGAGGATGTCGCAAAAGAGCTCGGCATTTCTCTAAAGGTCGAAACCAACGGCTCGGGCGGTGTCAAAAACGAATTGAGCGCGGAAGAAATCGCTGCTGCCGATGCCGTCATCGTCGCCGCTGACACTTCGGTGCCGATGGCAAGATTCGACGGAAAAAGAGTTCTCAAAACCGGCGTGACCGACGGTATTCACAGAGCCAAAGAATTGCTCGAAAAAGCGCCGAGCGCACCGATTTATCATTCCGATGATAAAGCTCCGCAAAGCGATGAGCAAAACGCCAAGAACATTTACAAACATCTGATGAACGGCGTTTCCAATATGCTGCCATTTGTTATCGGCGGCGGAATTTTGATTGCGCTTGCCTTTTTGTTCGACGACTATTCCATCGAGCCGTCCAAATTCGGCTCCAATACACCGCTTGCCAAATTCTTTATGGACGCGGGCTCAACGGCATTCGGATTTATGCTTCCGGTTCTCGCCGGCTTTATCGCCATGAGCATCGGCGACCGTCCCGCTCTTGCCGTCGGATTTGTCGGCGGAGCGTTGGCGAATGCGGGAGGCTCCGGATTTTTGGGTGCATTGCTCGCCGGATTCATCGCAGGCTATCTCGTACTTCTGCTCAAAAAAATCTTCAGCAAATTGCCGGATGCGCTCGAAGGCATCAAACCCGTCCTGCTCTATCCCGTTTGCGGAATTTTGCTGATAGCCTTGCTCATCATATTTGTCGTCAATCCGCCGGTATCGGCAATCAATGCCGTCATCAACGGATTCTTACAAAACATGGGAACAAGCAGCCGCGTGCTGCTCGGTATTCTGCTCGGCGGCATGATGGCGGTGGATATGGGCGGTCCGATCAACAAAGCCGCCTATGTATTCGGAACCGCATCCATCGAATCCGGCAATTTTGAAATTATGGCTGCCGTCATGGCGGGCGGAATGGTACCGCCGCTGGCAATCGCCATCGCCACGACATTTTTCAAAAGCAAATTTACAAAAAGAGAAAGACGCTCGGCAACGCACCGATGTATCTGCTCTCCATCATCATCGGCTCCGTAGTCGGCGCAATATTGCTCGGACTGCTTAAGAAAAAAGCGGAAGAATAACAAAAAACAATTTCAGGCTGAGAACGAACCGGTACAGCTGACGATGTCTCGATTTTTAGAAAAAACGATGAAAATCACTCCGCAACGAGTGATTTTCATTTTTATCAATACCATATTAATAATCGGTTTCAAGGCTTTCCTTTGATTTTGTTCCAAATACCTTTTTGAATTTTCGCTGCGCTATGCTTTCAAATAGAAGTTCAGCCATACGGATGCAAACAGCGTGCCCACCAGAAAAAGCACCGCTATCCCGAATTTCTTGCCCAATGCCTGTCGCTCCGCTGCGGAAGTTTTTGTAATAAAAATCACCAACGAGGTGCAGAGCAAAACCGTTTGAACGATAAGCACCGGAACAAAATATGTCCATATCGACATCGGCAGACGAAGCGCCTTGACAACAATCGGTATCGCATTGAGATATGCCGCCGAATACAGACAGGTCACTATTTGTTTTTCTGCCGACATCCTATTCTTTTTATCCACCGGATAGAAAATCGGCACACCGAGATATTGCAAAAAAACAGGCGTTCCCAAAACTACCATCGCAATTCGGGCGATAATGCTTGTCTTATCCCGTGTACTCAATCCCCAATCCAGCGAAACAACCCAGAACAATCCGGAGAGAATGAAAAACAAAGCCAAAAATCCCATTATCACCCATGCTTTTCTCTTCTCCATCGGCGTCGGCTCCTGCCATTCCCATTTTTGATTTTTGTTTTCCATCACAATTCCTCCTTTTCTTTATTATCTCGCTTCGCATTTTTCAAATAAGATACATAGCTTAAATAAGAGAAAAAAATCACCGCATTGACTCCAAACAGTTTCCAGCGACCCGCTTCCATCAACAGTCCTGCATTTGATGACCATAGAAAAAAGATGGAGAGTTCTACCAAGAGGATGAACCATTTTTTCCTTTTGCCCTGCCATGTTTTGGAGAAATATTCTAAAATAAACAGCTCAAGAACAACAAATATCCCGCCCCAAACAAAATATGAAATATAATGAGCATATTGAAGATACCACAACACTACATTCAATATGATTAAGGCAATCCCTAATATCATAGCTCCTCCGTTCTCAAACTTTTCATCAGATAATCCAAACTCGGCATTCTCATCAGGAAACTCTATACTGCTCGATTCCTTCCATGAAGAACCGGTTGCCCGCCTCATTACACAATACAATCACAATATGATTTTTCACATCCTTTGCAGAATCTTTTTGATTCTTAAAACGGGAGTATGCGTTAAAATATACATCCTCATATTGCTTGCTGAACAGAATATCTTTCGTCTCTTCCTTTTTTTTCCTGCTCATAATAATTTTTCATATCCTCATAGGCTTGCGACGAATGCTCCGGCGAACCGTACATATCAAAAGCGAAATCAAAGATATTTTTCCATTCTTCCATTTCCAAATCAGCTAAAATTTCATCCCATTCTTCAGATTGCTCATCCGATTCTCCCGGCAAACTCACATTTATCAATCGGATATCATTATCCATCATCATGATAATGCCCACCGCCTTATCATCCTTTATCAATCGGAACACTTTCTCTTGCGAATCGACATCCTTATTGTCCTTTTTTCCTTCCTCTTTCACCTGAAGTCCCGTATTATTCTTGTCCAAAAAAACTTGGATTTGCTCCTCATTCGTAGGCAAAGCAGCTCGCTTTTTCTCATTCGTGCATCCCGAAAGAGATAGCACCAACATCAAAACAATACTCCAAACTGCAAATAATCTTACCTTTTTCATTTCATCCTCCTATCCTCAATTTATAAACAAATGTTGAACGATATCGGATTTACGAAAATCCACACTATCCGTGCCTTCTGCTCTCATTGTTCAGCTTGTCATGCTCAACAACATAAAATCCGTCTTTTACAAGAAGCTGAATTTGATAGTTCAAATCACGCAGTTTTCTTCTCTCTTTTAATTATAAAATCTAAAAAGATTGCCGAGCAATGCAAACAAAGTTACCAAAACGACAAAAACCATTCGCCACATAAAGGCATTTCGGTAAATACTTTTCTCTTCCGGCGGAATCTTCATCATATATTGATTCATCATCTGATAGATGAGAAAAAACTGCAAGCCGACGACGACAACTCCCGACCATTGCGGCATACTGACAAAACGCTTTACCCAAGTGAACAGCGCTTGAACAAAATACACCATAAAAGGATAAAGGCGAAGTTTTTGAAAAGCCGGCTTTTGTTTTTCCGCCAAATAATCCATGACAATCGGCAATCCGAAAAGTGCAATACCGACCAATTGAATGCTCGATGCGATTTTTAATGCATCGACACCCCTCATCGCATAGAAAATCGCTATGAGAAACAGCGCAGCCCCGAGCACTCTCAACAAAATTTTTATTCTTTTGCTCTTCTCCTTTTTGCTTATACTCACAAATTCACTTCTCATTTTTCCACCTTCCTTTTTAATCGGTTTCAAAAAATAAATGACATTTGATTAAAAAACTTACCGACTCAAATCGATAATCTCATCCGCTTTGCTTCTCAGCTTGTCGGTCATATGATGAGTAATCATCACAACGGTCATATCGCTGTCCATCACCGTCTCTTCAATCCAATCCGCCGTGGCGGAATCCAAATTTGCCGTCGCTTCATCCAAAAACAAAATATTCTTATGGCATGCCAAAGTTCTCGCCAGCGCAATACGCTGCTTTTGACCGCCGGATAGATTTTTTCCTTCTTCTTCAATCGAATATTCCGGATTGAATTCCGCAAGGGCGACTTTTTCTAAAAGAGATTGAATATCCGCCTCGTCATTTCCGATTCGAATATTGCTCCCCAAACTGTCTTTGAATAGGAAACTTTCCTGACTCATATAAGAAATGAGATGGTACAGCGTTGTTTCTTTCTCCTTTTCTTTGCCGTCAATCCAAATCCGTCCGTCATAACTTTGATTCTCACCCAAAATGGTTTTGAGCAAAGAGCTTTTACCCGAGCCGCTTTCTCCGACCACAATATATTTTTTCCCTTTCGAAAAAGTAATGTCCTTTATCGGAATGACCCGATTGTCATAACGAATTTTCAAATTCTCAACGCGTATCTCGTCGATTTCATCTGCGGATGGAAGAATTCTGATTTCATCAACTTCTTTCTTCTTCCTAATGAAAGGTCTTGTCAAATGCTCGCTGTAAAATTCGTCAATCTCGGCAAATCGCTCTTTGTAAAATACTCTTCCGGTTTTCTGAAAAGTATAATTCACGAGCAGCATCTGAGCCGCTTCCGCCAGCAAAGGAACGATACCGATGACCGACAACAGCGTTCCCACCGGAACTTTTCCTTCAATCGCCAAGTACGAAGTGATGCCCAAGGTGATAATGGTCATCAAATTTCCGCTGAATGCCAAAATCGCACTCATCTTGCCGGCAAAGATTTCCGTTTCGGTAACGCAATCCGCATATCGCTCACTGTCTTTCTCCGACTTTCTCATAAATTTCGGCAACGCACAAGTGGATATGAATACGAAAAGACCGCTCAATGTTTCCGTCATACTTCCCAAAAATATTTCTTTCGCTTGTTGCCCTTGCGAAATGACCACCGCCAACTTGCTTTCAAAAATTTTCGTAATGAACAGCATAAAAATCACCAATATCAATGCCACGACGAAAACTATCGGGCTGATTCTAAGCAATGCCAGCAATGCAAAAATCAATAATGAAAAGCCATGGATGACTTCCATCAGTTTTGCGAATATCAATGTGGTAACATAAGGGATGTCATTTACATAAAGCGAGATTCGTTCGCCAACGGTTTTTTCTTTAAACTCCCGATAGCTTATTTTTTGGTAATAATTGCTCACCCTATCATTGAGTTGTCGTCGTATGTAGTAGCCGGATACCTGAATCGAGCGCAGTCGCCAATAGAGCAGCGACTTTTCAGCGATATAAAGTACAATCAGAATCCCGACATTTCGAATCAGAAGCTCTGTATCATCAACCACCAACAACGACAAGGCATTCATCAGATAGATGGTCACCATTGTTTCGAAAATCGTAATAAAAATTGTAAATTTTACAGAGTTGAATTTCAACGGATTCATACTTCCTCCCCGGTTTTTACATTCTTTTATAAATGAATGTAAACATCAAATGCATTTTGTAAATCAGCTACTTTGAGCAACTCTTCTTTTTTATAATCTTCATGAAACTTCATACATCTAGCGTCCGATTTTCTTAAATAATATAGTGGACAAAAACCACCTGCGCAGATATTATAACTCGAGCAATCTAAACACTTATCAGAAACCCTTGCTCCTGACCATAAATTAAAATTATCATTTCTAATAAAAGTACCATCTGACTCTATCTTCCCAATCACAGAGAAAGAACTGTTGCAGACCGTACATTTTGAAACATTAAGATTAGAATCAACAACAAATCTATTCTCTTGTCTAGCATAACATATATTTGCGTCCGGTTTTAGATATTCTGTCACCGGTGCTATCCTTATTCCAAAGTTTATAGCTCTCTTAATCTCTTCCAAAATGTCCAAATCCGATACTTTATGAGACATATCCTCAAAATCCACTACTGTATGGAATAACATTGAAAATCGTTCATCGTTAAGCAAATCTCTCAAATCAGAATAATAATTATCCATTCTGCCCAACATATCAGAAGTAAAATTTGTCCTCACAATCACATTAAAATTTTCATTTTCTTTTAGAGAAAGCTCCCTCAAGTTACTAATTATTTTACTAAAGGTTTTACCTCCATTTTTTAGTTTACGATATCGGTTATGATTTTTTTCATCTCCATCAATAGTGATTTGAAATAAATTAACATTATTAGATAATAGTATATCAATATTTTTGTTGCTCAGCAAGTATCCATTCGTTGTGATACTACTTGCAATTTGAATATCAGTTGCAGAATATTTATTTCTAAGACTATTCATAAATGAATTTATCATATTCATATTAAGCAAAGGCTCTCCACCAAACCAAGATATATTAATATACTCAATATCATTGTCATCAACATACTTTTCAACAAAACTTAATAAAGCCTTTTCTTTTTCTTTTGTTATTATCTCACAGGCAAAATCTTCGTAACAATAATCACAACGGAAATTACACATTTTAGTA
>JBGZSM010000017.1:0-10029 GCA_041853585.1 Filifactoraceae bacterium | reverse complement strand
TGTACCCAATTTCATTTAGTATCAGCATTTTTTCTGTTTCATGAACGGGAATAGTAACTATTTTATGCGCCTAATCGGTTGGATTAAAAAAGGGAGCTGCGGCAGAATGAAAAAATCTCATTCTGCAACAGCTCCTTTTTATAAAAACTATTCGCTATAAGGACAAAAATACATGGGCAAGCTGAAAGTAAACGACCAAAGCGACGGCATCGACAATCGTTGTAATGAGCGGGCTCGCCATAACCGCGGGGTCAACTCGCACCACTTTTGCAATAATCGGCAAGGTGGCACCGACGGCTTTTGCCAACAAAACGGTCAGGAACAAAGTGAGCGTCACCGTCAATGCAATATTGTAAGGAACTTTTTCAAACCAAGTCAATCGCGCAAAATTCAATACCGCCAAACAGATTCCGACCAAAACGGCAATAAAAAATTCTTTGCGAATAACCTTGAGCACATCCTTCGGCGAGATGTCGCCCAATGCCAAAGAACGAATAATCATCGTTGATGATTGGGAGCCGGCGTTTCCACCCGTGTCCATCAACATTGGAATGAAGGCGGCGAGTAAAACCACCGATTGCAACACTTCTTCATATTGCTGGATGATTCGGCCGGTAAAAGTTGCGGAAATCATCAATACCATCAGCCACAAGATACGCTGCTTTGCCATCGCAAAAATGCTCGTATCCAAATACGAATCTTCCGAAGGCGCAATCCCGGCCATTTTGTGAAAGTCTTCCGTATTTTCCTGGTCGACAACATCCATGATGTCGTCAAAGGTTATGATACCGAGCAATCTGCTTTCCGCATCCAAAACGGGAATTGCAGACAGGTCGTATTTTTTAAAATCCATCGACACTTCTTCCTGGTCGTCGGTAGCTTGTACCGAAACAAATTTTTTCGCCATAATATCTTCGACAACCACATCGTCCGCGCTGGTTATCAGGGTGCGCAAAGAGACGATGCCTTCCAGATGGCGCTCGCTATCCGTTACATAGCAGGTGTTGATGGTTTCTTTGTCGATTCCTGTTTTTCGAATTCGATTGATGGCTTCTCCGACCGTCATATTCTTTTTCAAATCGACATATTCAATCGTCATGATGCTTCCCGCGGAATAATCGGGATAGTTTAGAAACTGATTGATGAGCGAGCGCTCTTCAACTTTTGTATTCTTCAAGATTTTCTTCACGACATTGGACGGCATCTCTTCGATAATGTCAATCATATCGTCAAAATACAAATCCTCAATGATTCGAGCCATTTCGACATCGGTTATCGTGTTGATGATAGTTTCCTGCTGCTCTGAGCTCAGATAGGCAAAAACATCCGCCGCTTCATCTTTCGGCAATAATCGAAACACGACGATTACATCGGCTTTGTCCAATTCGTCAATCAGCTCCGAAATTTCAACGGTATTGAGCTCCGAGAGCAAGTCGCGAATACTCTTATATTTTTTTTCTTGGATAAACTGTTTGATATCTGCTGTCATTGTACCTCCCCTTGGGCGAATGACAGTGCAAGCGCCCACTAATTTTTTGTTATTTTCTTTTGTTTGGGCCCTGCGTCCAAATCGTTCACCTCCATTTTTCAATTCTTATAGTGTATCAAATTTAGGAAAGTCTGTCAAATTAAGCGCTTGAAATCCGGTCAATCGTTTTCGATTGATGGTAAATTATTTTTGAAAATCGAAATTCCATTCGGTCACTCGCTATGCGTGTGAAATTCTCGCGGGAATTTTGTTCCTTTAGTCTAGTTTTCCAGTTTGCTTAAATCCAGCAATGCGAAAAGCGACAATCCGATGAAAATAACGATGACTCCATAGACCATCGAAACTCCGATATCGAAATCATGCAGCGCATTGACCATGGCAATCGAAATCGGTTTGTTGGATGCGCCATATAAAAGTGCCGAGATGGTATAGTCGCCCAAGGCGCGCATAAAGCAAATGGCAAATCCGCTGATGATACCGCTCTTCACCATCGGTAAAAAAACATACAGCAATGTCTGAAAATGACTTGCTCCCAGAGATTTTGACGAATACTCCAGCTCTTTGTTGAAACCTGAAAAAGCGGTGAATGTACTTCTCGATACGATGGCGATGGAAGATATAATATATGCAATCGGCAAAATCCAATAAGTGCCGATCAATGAATTTCCCATCAACAATATATTTTTCTTATTGAATGCCAATATCAGCGTCACGCCGAGTGTGCTGGCGGGAATTGCAATCGGCAGCAGAACGAAAAAACCCATCACTTTATTGGGGAGGCTTTTCTTGTTCAGCAGCAAATAGGAAGTTGCAACGGCAATCAAGGTACAGATGAGTGCGGAGGAAGTTGCCATAACCAAAGAATTTTTTATCGGTGCTAAAATTCGATGGCTTTGTAAAACCTTCCAATAATTCTCCAATGTAAATTGTGTCGGTATCGGATTGACCATTAAAATTTTGGTATCAATCATGCTCATATAGATGATATTCAGTACCGGAAGAAAGATAATCATAAAGAGCAAAACAAAAACAACATTCGACAAATGCTTTATAATAGGAGATTTGATTTTTTGTTTTCGAGAGGAATATTGTTTTGCCTTACCCGATTTAAACGCATTTTTTTGGTAATGCTGGTACAAAAAAATCGTTATAAATGTTAAACACATCAAAGTCACGACCGTTGCGGAAGCAAGGCTCATGCGATTGTTCATCTTATATTGCAAAACTTGAATGCTCATCGTCAAATATCCGTTTCCAATCAGATAAGGAGGTGAAAAAGAGCTGATGGATGTGGAAAATGTCATCAAAGCCGAAGTGATAAGCGCCGGTCGAAGATATGGCAAAATGATATCCGAGAAGATTTGCCAATTCGATGCTCCGAGATTTTTTGCGGATTCAATTTGATTGTGGTCAAAAAAACGAAGCGCGATACTTGTATTGAGATAAAAGTAAATATACTGCGTACAGGTATGCACGAAAATAATGCCCCAAAAACCGCCGAGCGAGAAGGGAACTTTCTCCAAACCGAAAAGCATTTTAATCATCTGTGGAAACATACCCAATTCTCCGAAAAGCTGAATATCTGAAATGACAATGATTATTCCGGGCAACACAAAAGGAAAGAGCAGCATATTCTTTATAAAAGGACGCCGGATATTGTCAAAAAAATCGGTTTGAAAAGCCAAATACACTCCGACGAGCATGCAGGATATCGTAGAGACAATTCCGACTTTGATTGTGTTTTTAAACGCGCGAATATCCGCGTTGCTTTGCGAAAGCGTAATATAATTATCCAAAGAAAAATGCTCTCCGACCTTTAAGCTATCCACCAGCAAATTGAGCAGAGGATAGGCGATAAAAGTGATAATCAAATAAAATGTGATACCATATAATATCAGCAAAGCTGTTCTCTTATCCGGTTTTTTCATTCTAATCCTCCAGAGCTATCAAGTGATTTTCCAAAATCGAAAAACCAATCTCTTCGCCCTTCTCCCATTTTTCTCCTGTGGTAAACAACTCCATGGCTTGCAGGATTCCAAAATCGGACTGAATATAAATCCGGGAAAAAGCACCCGAAAACTCAATATCGATAATTTTGCCGACAAGAGAGCTGGAATCTTTTTCTCGAAACACTTTCAAATTTTCCGGGCGGATAAGATAATATCCTGCATTGGATGGAATATCCATTTTTAATTTTTGGAGATTCTCTTTGGAAAAAATATTGGAATCTCCGACGAATTCGGCAACAAATCTTGTTTTCGGCTGTGCATAAATTTGTTTAGGCACATCGCATTGCTCGACCTTCCCCTTATTCAGGACAGCAATCTTATCGGATATCGCCATCGCTTCATGTTGGTCATGCGTGACAAAAATGACGGTTATTCCTAATCGCTGCTGAATCTCTCGAATCTGTTTTCTTAAACTCTCACGCAATCGGGCATCCAGATTGGACAACGGCTCATCCAATAGCAAGACCTGCGGCTTTGCCATCAATGCGCGCGCAATAGCAATTCGTTGTTGTTCTCCACCGGAAAGCTCGTCAATTTTTCGGTTCTGATATCCGGATAAATTCACTAATTCCAAAACCGATGCCACTTCTTTCTCGATTTCCGCGCGAGGAATCTTTCTTATTTTTAGCGCATAAGCAACATTTCCAAAGACGGTCATATTCGAAAAAAGACTGTAATTTTGAAATACCATTCCGATTTTGCGTTTCTCAGAGGGAATCGGCAATATATTTTGATTGTCGATACGAATTTCTCCGCTGTCCGCTGTTTCGAAACCCGCAAGAATTCGTAAAAGCGTACTTTTTCCACAACCGGACGGACCGAGCAAAGTAAAGAGTTCTCCGGATTGAATATCCAGCGAGATATCGTTTAAAACTTTTTGTTCTCCAAAACTCTTGTAGAGATTTTTAATTTCAATATTATTCATATTCTCCCTAAATAACGCAAGCTTCCCTAAAAGAGAAGCTTGCTCCAACTTATTTTATATCCTTGTCTGCATTTCTGATTTCCGTATTCCACAGATTCAGCCAATCATTCTCTTGTTTTGCAATATATGCCCAGTCCAAAGGCATGGATTTCAATTCCTGATGCATCCACTCCGGTCCTTCCGGTATTGCAGCATCCAAAGTCGGCATACGATCGAATTCCTTTGCCAACATCACTTGAACTTCTTTGCTGCCGGCATAGTCGATAAATGCTTGTGCAGCATTCGGATGAGGTGCATTTTTAATCGCGGCGATACAATCCGTCAATAAAATCGAGCCTTCTTCCGCATCGATAATTTCAAGCGGAAGAGAGTTTTTCGTTTTGTTATCGATGATTGCGCTGAGCACGCCGTAGCTTACGGGAGCTTCATTTTTTCCGACTGCTTGGAAATGTAGCGAGCCGCTTCCGTAATAGCTCTTGGTATTTTCGTCCAATGCTTTCAGATAAGCGATTCCGTCATCCAAACTCTTGTTCTTTTCATAGTAGGACAATAGCGAAACGACAAATGCTCTTTGTGAAGAAGATACATAGTCTCTGGAGACAATCTTATCTTTGAACTCCGGCTTTGCCAAGTCAGCCCAGCTCTTTGGAGCTTGCTCCGCCGTCAATGATTCACTGTTGTAGAACATAACGATTGGCGTTTTCATAACACCGTACCAATGTCCGTCTTTATCCATAAAATCCGGATTGAGTTCATTCTTCCAAGATGTTTCCGTCGGTGCAAAAATTCCTTCATCCGTCATCGCAATATATAGGGTGGATGCCCCGCCGTACATAATATCGGCTTGAGGATTATCCTTCTCCGCACGAACACGATCCGCAAGCTCTCCTTTCAGATTGATAAATTCTACCGGAACGCCGGTTTTTTCAGTAAAACCGTCCGCGATTTTTTCAAGCATGTCTTCCGGATGCGTTGAATAGATTACCAACTTGTCTTCAAGCTCTGCTTTTTGCTCCGTCTTTTGCTCAGTCGGTTTCTGAGTTTCTTCGTTTTTAGACGAATCCTGTTTTGAACAACCCGTAACCAGAAGAGCGGTCGCAACAAAAAACAGCAAAAACTTTTTGATGTTTTTTTTCATAAATTTCCTCCAATACATTTAATTACATACATTGTATCATATTCGCCCGACAATCTGTATAAATAATTTCGATTAAAAGTATAAAAAATATCTATAATAAGATTATTTCTTTAACGATTATCGAATCCTGTTTCGTGCTATCGGATCGTGATTTGAGTTTTGAAACAAAAACTCTCGATGCAAAGCATGGAGAGTTTAATTTTTTAAGTTGTAGGAAAATAAAATAGAACAAATTCTGATGCTGGAATAGTAACTGACAAAAAGCTAATTGAACAAAGGAGATTCCTGTTTGTGCGGTTTTATTGACAAGTATTATAAATTTCGTTACAATAGGAAAGTGAGCGATTGCTTTTATGGTTTCGTTTTAGGATATTTTAAGATATTTTCAGTTTTTTTAAGAAGCGATTTTGAAAAGCTTCCTTATTATTATCCTTCCGAGAGTTTTTGAAAATCTTTTTATTAAAGTCTTTGTAAGCGGTTTTGTAAAACTTCATCATATAAGATTGCGGTATGACGGGATTTCTAAATTTTTTCTAAAATATGTTCCCATAGCTCAGTTGGATAGAGCAGTGCTCTCCTAAAGCATGTGCGGAGGTTCAAGTCCTCTTGGGAACGCCAAAAAAAGCCGAGGACTCCATTCTCGGCTTTTGTTATTGTGTAAGTTTTGCTCAGGTTGGGTTTTTACCTTCAAATTCATAAGGATCGCTCATCCGATACATCTATGCTTTGTTATCTTTTTTCAATTTTAAATAATAATTCTACTCCATGAAAACAGAAACATTACATATTTCGGCATAACATAGAATACTGATCATCTCAAATAGCAAATCTTTACCATCTGCTGTTGTAAACAAATTAGCACAAGATGTTATTACAGGACTGAGATTTTCTGCCCATGGTGCTTGCTTTTTTAGATTCATGTAATCATAGACTGCTTTATCAGGAGAATAAGCAGAAAGAGCATCACGAATCAGATTAATTTGTCTTGCTGTTTCATATCCCTTTTTTGGTACACAATTTCCGGTCCTTATAAAGTTTAATGCTTGTGTTATTCCATCGATTTTATCCTCAAGCAGAACAATTATTGTGGAATAAACCGCATGAATAGTATCGCTGGTTCCAACATCAATTTGTCTTTTATGATCTTCACTATAAATAACCATTTTTTACCTCTAATATGTCAATAAATCAACAGGTAAATTCGGATAGAATTCATTACAACGATTTTGTATATTATTCACGACCTCTTTTAAAAGTTCTTTGGAGTAACCTCTACCACGAATATCTAATACCACTCTTTGTTTTGAACCTTCAGGGAGATTTTCTACACGCTCTTTAATTTGTCTTTTCAATTCAGTATAAAGGTTCTGTTGATTTTTTTTGCTTTTTAAATTATAGTTTTTGACTTCAATGAACTCAGAAACACCGTCAACATTCTTTGTTATATCGGGACGGGTTGCACCGGGAGTTCCGTAAGGAACTTCTTTTCCGTTAAGATATGTTTTTTGTGCTTCACCACCATATACTTTTAAAGCTTGAGCTTCCGATTGCTGTGGTGTCCTAATGGTGCGAAGTTCTAGTGTTTTACTTATACCACCTGATATAGTACCTACAATTGCACCCCATTTAAAACCTTTGCTCCCCTCTAAGGCGGCTACTTTAAAAGCAGATTTAACATCTCTGTTTTGAAATCCATCCACAACTCCGGCAGCCAATGCGGATAAAGCGCCATCTGTTAAAGCGGTTATTGTTCCGGTTTTTGCAGATGCGGCAAATACCATGCTGATTGCCGGAGCACCGGCAGCACTAATGACGGATACCGTCACACATACCAATATAATCCCGGAACCGATTGCAACATTTTTCAAAACCTGTTCAAATGTATCATCGTAACCTTCAAAAGCTTGAACTATCGTTTCGTTATTATCGCCCAGTGTAAAAATGTACTTTGTTCCTTGAAACTGTTCTTGTAGTTCGGATAAGGTAAAGCCGAAGAAAATATTTTCTTTAGAATTATATTCCAATTCCTCGATATACTCTTTTGAAATATATATGGCATCCACATTTTGAACAATAAAGTCATCGCTATGGAAACGATATTCCAAGTCAGAATGAACTGTATCTCTAATGTGTTGCAGAAGTTCGGGGTCGCTGAGACTTGTAAACGATATATCGTCTGTTGATAGAGATGTTAAATTCTCAGAGTCTTCTTGAGAAGAGTTTTCAGTAGCTGAATTTGTCGGGAGTTCAATTTCTCTGCTGGCTGAAGTGTTTGAGTTGTCCGAAGGGAAGCATCCTGTTAATAGAATTATGCAAGCGAGAAATAATGCAATAATTTTTTTCATACAATCATCCTCCATTATTTCATGATTTTTTCTTTCTTGTAATAATGAGCACAAAGAATATTACAAGTAAACTTATAGAAATAGGTACAACAGGAATAAAATTTTCTCCTAAAGTAATTTTTTTTGTAGAATCTATGTCTTGATTATTTTCTCTGGAATCTGTCGGCATTTTTGATTCGTTTTCGCTCCTTGTTGTTATAATCAAGCCATTATCTTCGATTGATGCTCCGAGAGAAATTTGCTCGTTCAGTTCAGCAATTGTCATTTTGTTTAAAGACAATGCTTTCATGTAGGGGGTATCACCTACATAAATGATTTTCGTAATGTTTTCACCGGTGTATAAGTTTTTAACACTGAATTTATATATTCCTTCCTCCTTATACTCATCGCCATCTTTTGCCGGTCTATTGAAACGCACATCTTCAACAAATCCGTTTGCACTTTCATAAACAACTGAGCGCTGTACATCTATAGTTAGGTATTTGGATTTTGCCATATCTAGCTTAAAACCATTTTTTGTAATTGCTTGATGGGTAAGTTCGTTGCCACCCAATATATCAAAAGGGTAAACCATGCAATTTCCGTTTCGAACGGAGAACTTAAAGAAAATACGATAATTCGTATATTCCGGAATTACTTCAATTCCACCGACCTTTCGTGGAGTATTCTTAATTTCATAATCGAGAGCTACTTCGTAATCGCCTTCCTCGAAAAGTTTTACCTTTGTATTTGCAGCGGTTTTTGTGTTTGCTTCTAAATAATTAGTATAGATTTCAGGCTCGTGTTTTATCCCTCGCTCATCTGTATATCGGATAATTAGTGCGCCTTTACCCATGTCTGTTTTTGCTGTTTGGAAATACTGGTCATACCCATTTTTATCATTAGTAATACTTAGATTTTCATTCTTATTAAGTTTATTTAATTCTTGTTTTAAAGAGAACCATAAAGTTATTTGATCACCAACATTTTTTAAAAAAACGACTTCTCCTTTATCTTCCGTTGCTCTTGTATATCCACTCACGAAAAATTGACCAAGTTCCCAACCGTAATGAGGATCGTTTATTCCAATCTGCTCGTTGCCCGAATAACCATTATCTTTCCCCGTTTTGGAAAGAGTGCCAAGGTTTTTAGAAAGAGTATTTTCTGATTTGTTAAAAGCTTTCACATCATACAAATAAAATTCATATACCTCGGCAGTCTTTCGATATTCGTATTTGTCCGTATTAATAAATAAAAATTTATCTTGACCGATAATTTTACCGGTTTTGTATGCCACAATCAATCGATAATAGCAACCATTTGCCAGTTGAACACTGTTTGCTTTATAAAAAGCGTCTTTCTGTATAGGCATTTCTTCAAAAATATTAGAGATAATAACATCCTCGTTCCATGATATTCCATCTTTTGATGTCTGAAGGATTAATATTCCTTTATTCATTTTTGAGTTGAGTTGGATACCGTCAATTTGCTTGCTCTTGTCATCTATCAGATGCCAATTTTCGTTAGTTTCATGAAGATTTTCATCTGTATAGGTATAAAAAAATTCAACTTCATTACCATTAATTCCATAAGAAATTATACCATCTTGTGTTCTGGATGTATCAACATTTCCCGAAATGGAGAATTGACCATAAGTGTTTTCCTTCGGCATTGAAGGTTGAAAAGTATCCTTATTAGAATAATCATATTGCTCCTTCTCTGCAAAATTATAAATCCTGCCATCAATAATGACCGATGAATTGTTTGCATAAGCTGAGAATTGTGTAATGGCTATGGATATCATAATGCTTGATATCAAAACAGAAATTCTAAAAAATAATTTGTTTTTCTCTCTCATAATTTTCCTCTTAATCTATCCGTACTTTAGATACATGCGTATTGCTTAACCCCTGCTGATTAATATTTATGTAAGTTTTATGTTTTGTTCTTCTGGAAGCTTTGTTAATTAAAATATAGAAATAAATGTTGTAATGTTATTGTGGTTCATAACTTGTCACGCATATCATAACAAAAAAGAAGACATTCTTCAATAGGAGATTCCGGTCGGGTCGTGTCAAGTTGTTGTGGAGTTTTTCTATTGACAAGCTCCAAATCGTTTAGCAAATCTTATCTTTTCCGGCTTT
>JBGZSM010000016.1:0-4349 GCA_041853585.1 Filifactoraceae bacterium | reverse complement strand
GCTATCGACAATCAGACTATCGTCAAATTCGAATGATGTTTCATATTCTCCCGTTGGAGCGATACCATATAGCGTACAAAGCTCATCCATCGAAACAATCAAATTTTCAAGAGCGGTCTGCAATGCTTTTTGGATGTCCGCAACCGTCGAATAACTTCGCTGACGGCTCGTTATGATCTCCGTTGCCGTCTTTGCGGCATCGTTTATCTCCGATAATGTCCCATACGCCAAACCGCAGTTAAATTCGATTTGGCGCAATATCCTGTTGAAGCCGTTGAAAAGCGAACTATCACGAATTTCCGGAGAAAATACCGAATAAAAGTCGCCATTTTTGCCTTGTAGGTCGAGCTTTCGGAACAATCGCTCACTATGCTTCGGTAATTCCGTATTTGCACCCACTCCCTTGAGCGCCGTTGAGTCCGCATCAATCGCAAGCTCCGAGCCTGCAAACTCCCACAGAATCCGTGCCCACTGCTCATCCGCATCCTTGATCAGACTTTCAGCCTTTGCATACACCGAAACCCCGATATCGCTCTTACTGTCGATTGTATTTGCAAGCGGCATTTTGAAATAAGAAAACAACGGACGGGATAGATTGCCGATCGTAACCTCCGGCGCAATATCCGCCCATTTCGGCACCTTCTCGAGCGATGTTTCAACGCCCAACCCCTCGTTACCAAACTCATTCACAAATGCTTTATTGACGATCGAATACTGCCCATGATCCCACGAATGAAACTCCAATCGCGTATAAGTCGCCTTGCCGATGATCACCTTATCGGCAAATATGCACGACACCAATTCACCATCGATGAACTCAACGGGAAATATACTATCTGCCTGGATGCAATCCACCGCCACTTTGTCGTTTAGTATATAAGGCTTAAAAACCAAACCGCCCTTTGCGCAGGCATACTCCGTTTCTGTTCGAACTTGTGTCAACAATTTTTGATAGAACCCGTTCAGCACATCCGCTCGTTTACTTCCCGTAATCTCCGACTTCATTTCAAGCGTAACAAGTCGCGCCAGCTCCGACGCAATCGCAGACGGCAATCCGATCGACTTCACGCCGCTGTCTTTATCCATCCATGGCGGATTACCCTCATACATCCTCGTCCATTTATCAATTTTAGCGCTCATTTTGGAAGAAACAAGCACCTCCACATTCATCGCCTTTTGAATATTTTCTTTCCCGAGCAGCTTGCTCACCACCTTTCTGATCGCCTCCAGCAATCTCCCAAACATCTATATACTCACCAACTTTCTTACATAACGCTCAATACTGTATTCCATAGCGTCCAAAGTATCAATGTCGCTGGTACCGTCATCAAGCCTTGTTGTTTTGTCTTTTGATTCATCCCAAACCGCATTAACCAAGGCATCTTTGACCGTACCAGAATTTTGAGTATAAAAAAACTTGTTCCGAGCGATCAACCCTGCAACAAGTCTTATTCTATCCACCACCTCTATTTTTCGAGCATCCCGAATTGGAATGCTTATTTTTTCTCTCTCTAAGGCTGTCCGAAATCCGCGTATCAAAACTTGTTCCGCACTATCACAATAAACACAATCTATGTTCTGATACATATCCAGCACCCTTTTGACAAAAGCAACAAACAAACCATTCAATTCTTCTGGGTCCGTATCTGCATCATGCCTCTCTGAAACAAGAACGACAATCTCTCCATCCATAGTTATTCCTGAACAAACGAAAGCATGCTTCGACTTATTTCCGCCAAAGTCCACACCAACCGTTATCAGTTGAAATCTCTTTTTCTTGACACCCTCCAAATCAAGAAAATATTGTTGCGGATTGCCTGCAAACAATTTATAAATCGCCCCCTCTGCTCTTGTCCATTGTCCTAATATAAAGCGATTGTAATAAACGGTACCGTAATACTCTTGTTTTAAAGATGCTACAAACTCAGGCGTCAAAAACGGATTATCGTCTATTGTGTAATGCTGATGATAAATATTCGCATCACTATCTAAAAACTCCTTAAACCAATGCGTCGGGTTGTCGGGATTGCAAGTACCGTCAAAACAGCTGTTCGGCTTATCCAGTCGCGATTTCAGCATTTGAAATACTTCCTGCGACCATGTGGTTATCTCGTCGCCGTATGCATATTCAATGCCCGCCCCTTGTATCCTTGCAACTTGATTTTTCTTATCCGCTCCGATGATGTGAACTTCTTTTCCAAACAATCTCGCTTTGTTGTTGCTGCTTATTGTTCCGACCAGCCCACTACCCCAAATATTGCGCATCGGCTCCAATATATTTCGCTCGATAGTTGATTGCGTATTGCCAAGTAAAACAACCAATCCGGCGCCGGAGCACTCTCTTATACGCTTCGGAATAATATAATAATCCAAATAGGTTTTACCCGACCTCGTCGCTCCGGTTTTAATATTCCATCGCGCATGACTATTATTCCAAAACTCCTTTTGCTTAGGACTTAGCCGCATCGTCAATCGCCCCCAATATCGCATCAAGTTTCTCAAGCTGCTCTTCATCCACCTCGGAACGGTCTGTAAATATTCGATATCTCTTGCCAAGAAGCTCCAGCGCTTTAATCGCGTCTTTGCTCGGCGTTGGGATAGGAACAATCTTCGGATACTTCTCAATACCTAAAAACTTTCCGTTCTTATCAAACTTCGCCTTATCGCACATTACGACGATATGCTCCGCCTCTTCTCTTCGGCTAAATCGCGTCAATCGTTCCATGACTTCTTTTTGGTCGGCAATCTTTGCATCGTCCAATTCTTTCAGCCGTTCTTCTATATATGCCTTGATGGCAGGTTTTGACAAGTTTTCAGTCGCAATTCGATTCGCCGTTCTTTTGCTATACCCCGCCTTAATTGCCGCTTTTGTCGCATTCCCGCCGATGATGTATTCATCAGCAAACTTCTTTTGTTTTAATGTCAATTTCAGAATACACCACCTCCTTTTTGCGATATGAAAAAAGCACCCTTTCGAGTGCCTTTTTTTCTCTGATACTATCTTAGTTCTTCTCTTAAATCAATCAAAAACTTTTCCACCGTTACCAAATTGCGACGTTGATTATCAATCGGTTTTTTTGAAGCCAATATCAATGACATCATACTCAGTACCGCATTTAGATCTTCATACGTATCTTCGCTGACGGTTGAGGAGCTGACACAAAGTTGCTTCTCCACGCCCGATGAAAAGAAATACTCATCTACTTGCGGTTGATACAATTCCCAAATACCCAATTTACGAAGCAATGCACATACTACCTCGTACGGCGAAACTCTATTTTTTTCTAAAAAATTCTTTCGCTAATGATTTTGCAAATCTCAGCAACATTCGAATCATGCGTAAACTCGAATTTGATTGCGCCCGCTCCACTCAGATACAAAACCAACTCGCTATCCATATCAAACGTTCCCGCAGTTTCAACCGAAAACAGCTGTATCTTTGAGTAAGGTATTGATGTGAAATCCTTCTTTGAGCCTGTAAACCCCTGCACATTTATTGCAATTAGCCTTTTATTAGTAAAGACAACTCCATCGCGCATACCCTTAAAGGATTCGATAATCACTTCATCTTCAACAAATAACGGGAGCAGCAGTTTTTCAAAATCTCCAATTTTCCCTTTGCTTAATTTGAAAAACTTAGCGTTCTTGAAATCAATCATAAATTAAACACCTTTGCTATAAAAAATTATTTTTCGTCTTTTAGCGTTAGTTCTATGCTCCGTCGAATTGCTTCCGCTCTTGTAATGTTTTGTTTTTTTGCATACTTTACAAGTTTTTCGTTCAATTCTTCAGTAATCCTAACTTTTATGTCCACAGTGAGCGGATTCTCCGTTGGTCTGCCCATTTTTCTTTTTTCTTTTTCGATAAAGCACCTTGCCTTTCTCTCGCCGTGATGCTAAAATATATTTACAAGGCGGCGGCAAGTCCGCCCTGTAAACTTTTGTGTTTGAAGTCTTACTTTTCAAGTAAGGCTTCTATTTTTTTGATCGTCTCCTCTTTGACTCCGTCATCTTTCAAAATCTGGATTACCATCTTAAGAAAGATTTTGAATTGCTCGTTTGTCATTCCTTCCATTTTGTTCTCCTTTCCGCTCTTGCCCGCTTACTCGCTAAGGTGTATTTCCCTTTGCTGTAACTATATTATACACTTCTGAGTTCCAAAAGTCAATACCTTTTTCAAAAATATTTCCAGAAAAACAAAAAGAGCCCATCCACAAGCTCTTTTGTAAATAAATTATTTGGAGGATGAAACATCCGGCGCATATATACCCATGTATATTATATTACATTATCACCACAACCTTCCACCACCTTTCCACAACCATTTATGCACTTTTTTTGCTTCCTCTC
>JBGZSM010000015.1:0-32009 GCA_041853585.1 Filifactoraceae bacterium | reverse complement strand
GTTTCCGTCTCCTTACGGAGTAATGGGTTTTAAAACCTTATTATGTTGAAGATGAATGCTGAAAACAAAGAGCAGTTTCCGTCTCCTTGCGGAGTAATGGGTTTTAAAACCTACTTCAAGATCTGGTTTGCTTTTTCGCCCAGCCCGTTTCCGTCTCCTTGCGGAGTAATGGGTTTTAAAACCCTATGGTTGTAGAGCTCGTTTTCGGCTGACTTTGCATTTTTTCGCTTTTAAGTTTGATTTTGTAATTTTTATCAGCGGAAAACATTGAAATCATCAGATCGTGTGACTTTAATAAAATCATGCGTTTCTTTTCCCTTAAAACCCTATCTACATAATACCATATTTCAAGGATTTGCAAAAGAAAAATTGAATATTTTGTTGGAAAAACGAAATCATATTTTCGATTTACGATTTTAAATTTTTATTTTAAATTAGGAGTTTCCAATTGGAGATGAATTTTGCTTTTCTAGATTTTTGAATTCCAATTTTGTATTTCTATTTTTAAATTGGAATTTCGAATTGGAGATGGATTTTGTTTTTCTACATTCTCATTTTTTATTCTGAATTTCAATTTTAGATTTCGTTTTATGTTGGCAGCGACGGCAATCTTATTATCTTTATTTCAAATTTAGATTATCTTTTGCGGCGGATGGGTATAATAAAAAACTATTGTTATCAGCAGAGAATTTGGAGGAAGTATGATAGATTTTTTAAGAACACAGCATGTCTCGGAAAAATTGATAGCGGATGTGATTCATTTTCGGGACTTTTATAAATTGGATGAGCAACTGCTGCATCGCGTACCGAAACCGAAGTATCATTATTTCGGACGCGATGTTTGGGAGATGGCAATCGTTGCGATTTTGCAGGGCGACAATATTTTGCTGAGCGGTCCGAAGGCGACGGGGAAAAATGTGCTCGCGGACAATCTAGCGGCTCTGTTTCATCGACCGAGCTGGAATGTATCGTTCAATGTGAATACGGACAGCAGTGCGCTGATTGGAACGGATACTTTTGTGGACGGTCAGGTGCGATTTCGATACGGCTCGATTTATGAGGCGGCGCTTTACGGCGGTTTCGGGATTTTTGACGAAATCAATATGGCGAAAAATGATGCGATTGCGGTTTTGCATTCGGCATTGGATCATCGACGGGTCATCGATGTGCCGGGTTATCATCGAATCGTTTTAGCGGAGGCGACTCGTTTCATCGGTACGATGAATTACGGTTATGCGGGAACGAAGGAGCTCAATGAGGCGCTCGTTTCAAGATTTATGGTCATCGATATTCCGCCGGTCACTAAAGAAAAGCTCAAAATGATTTTTGAATCGGAATTTGAGTTTTTGAACGACGATTATATGGAGAGTTTTTCTCGAATCTTTTTGGATTTACAATTAAAATCTCAGAACTCTGAGATTTCGAGCAAGACCGTGGATTTGAGAGGACTCATCGGTGCGATGCGCGCAATCGAGAAGGGATTGGAGCCGCAGCTTGCGATGAAGATGGGCGTGCTGGACAAGACTTTCGACGATTTTGAAAAAGAAATCGTGTCGGATGTGATTCATTTGCATCTGCCGAGGTCGGCGAAGCGAGAGGATATTTTCAGTCAATGAGAGAAATGGAATTGAATTCGGATGTAAGGGATGAGAATCTGATTTGGAGCATCAATCAAAATTATGATTTTGCACCGGAGATTACATTGGTTCAAAAAACCGGTGTCGAAGCGTTGGATGTCTATCGCATGATTGTTTTCGGCGTTTTGTATCTGCTGGAGAATCATCAGGAGCTGATTGATTATCTCAAAGCGAAGGAGCATGCGACCAAGCGGGCGGGCATTTTTTATGAGCTGATGATGCTGACTTTGGAGGAGCTTTTACACGAGCGGATAAAGAAAGAATTGGCGGGCGCACCGGATTTGGAAAAGGCGGCGATTTGGGAGACGCTTTCTTTTTACGATAAAATGCGTAAGCGCCCCGATGCTTTTCACGAAATTCGCTATGCCTATTACGCGAACAAGGCGAGCACGGTGCCTAAGACGAACCGCCGTGTCGTGGATTTGTTGAATGATATTTTGCAATTTCGCGAAATAAAATCATCAGACTATGCAATTTCCTTAGAAAATTTGATGAAAAAACATTTTTATTTTGAAAGTCTTGCCGAAATAAAGGTATCGGAACATAAATTTCAGAGTAAGGATGAAAAGCAAGAAAAGAATCAGAGCAACCGATTTAAGAATCGAGAGAGCAAAATTGAAAATGCGGAGAATGAAGCAATTATGTCTGCGGAATTCAGTCAGGTGGATATCGGAAAGTCGATTCAGCTGATGGAGAAAGATATGGCGGATGCGCCGAAGGATTCTGCAAGCACACCTTTGGAATTGATTCGCCGCCGGATTGTCGAAAGTTACGGAGAGGCGAGCATTTTCGGCGCGAGATTGCAGGAGCTGGAGCGAAAGCTTTGCGTCGGAATTCACGAAGGGGAGAAACTGTATATCACCGAGCGTTTTATGGAAATTGAGGGCTATAAAAGGCAGATGTTGATGGAGCAAATGGACGAAAATATCGCCCATTTTGATTATCTGCACCGAGTGTATCGTCGAAATATCATTCGCTTGGTCGATTTGCTAAATCGAAGCATTACGGCGGATACGGATTATTCGGCGAGCAAACTAGACAATGGCATAATGATGCCGAGCCAAATTTGGCGACGGGCAATTCTGGGCGATAACAAAGTATTTTACAAGAATATCCGAGATGTGCGCGGCGAATTTGTCGTGGATATTTTGCTCGATGCCAGCGGCTCGCAGATTGAAAGACAAAGTTTGGTGGCAACTCAGGGATATATTATCGCCGAAGCGCTCAGTCAGGTCGGAATCGCCTGTCGGGTCAGCAGCTTTCATAATCTGTTTGACTATACGATTTTGAAAATCTATCGGGACTATAAGGACTCGGCTTCTCGAAATCGACGAATATTCGCGTATCAAGCGGAGGGCAGCAACCGAGACGGACTTGCAATTGCGACGACGGGGGATTTTTTGCTCGCCCGGGAAGAGGAGCATAAGATTTTGATTGTGCTCAGCGACGGAAAACCCAATGATGAGCGAGTATCAGGATTTTTTAATCAAATGGCTTCGACGAGCAAAGTGTATACGGGCGATTTGGCAATCGATGATACGGCGCATCAGGTTCGCCTTCTTCGAGCAAAGGGGATTGCGGTGCTGGGAGTCTTTACGGGGAATGATGCAGACTTGGATGCGGAGCGGCGAATCTTTGGGAAGGATTTTGCCTATATCGCGAAGCTGCAACGCTTTTCAGACATTGTAGGGATGTATTTGAAAAAACAAATTTCGAATATGGAAATTTGATAATTGTTTAGGGGCTGTTATGTTTCCGAACTAAGAGAATCTGGAGAGAAAATGATGAACCATGCATTTGAAGTATTGGACAAGTTTTGCGGGGAAAACGGAATAGCGGAATATCTTCAAGAGATGATTACAACTCAAAAACCGGATAAAGCGGTACAAGAAATGTTGACTTTCTTAGGGGAAAGATGTCAAAGTGAGCGAACTTATATTTTTGAGCTCAACGGCAACGATACTTTCAGCAACACTTATGAATGGTGTGCGGAAGGAGTCGAGCCACAAAAAGACTTGTTACAGAATGAACCGATTGAAGTGATTTCCGAATGGTGGGCGCTGTTTGAAAACAATGACCCGGTCATCATATCGGATTTGGAAGATATTCGTGATACGCATCCGCAAATTTATGCCGGACTGAAACCTCAAAATATAAAATCTTTAGTGACCGCGCCGATTCGATTGAATTCCGTTCTGATCGGTTTTTTAGGCGTGGACAATCCCAGCGAGCAAAGGCTTGAATTTCTCTCTAAGGTTTTGTTTATTATTGCAAATTTCATTTCTTTTGTCATTGAAAAAAGAAATTTGATGAATAAAGTGGACCATTTGAGCTATCATGACCAGTTGACCGGAGCGCTCAATCGACAAGCCTATGACGAATTTATAAAGAGGCAGGCGACTTGTGAAACGCTCGGGTTGGTCTATTGTGATGTGTCCGATTTGAAAATAACAAACAGTCATTATGGCTTTGAAGTCGGCGACAAGCTGATTCTCAAAGGATATGATATTTTGCGCTCAATATTTCCCAACGAGCAGATTTTCCGAACGGGCAATGATGAATTTGTCACGATTTGTTTTAATTTGAGCAAGGAGAATTTTGACAAATTGCTCGTCGAGCTGAAGGAAATCGTGCGACAAAATGAATATCAAATGGCGATAGGAGGGACTTGGAGCGACAAAAAACCAATCCATGTCCGAGAAGAAGTATCCCGTGCGGAAAAGGCAATGTATTGGGAGAAAATCAGATATTACAATCAATCCAACGCGCAAGAAAACCGGGAGCGTCGTCGCTCCAACCGACTCAAGCAAAAAATTGAGCAGGATGAAAAAACCGAGTTTTCCAATTATCTTTCTAAAAACTATTTTGACCCGGCGGTTTTCTTCAAATCCGTTTCGATGGCGGATTACTATCCATTTATCGCCGATTTGACGACCAATGTTTTTTATATTTCCGATGAAATGAGAGATTCTTTCGGATTTGAAAGCAATATGATTACGGATTTGATTGGCGAGTGGGAAAAAAGAATCGGTTCTCAAGAGGAGTTGGAATTTTTCCGAAAGGACATGCAGCAGGTAATCAGCGGGGAGCGGGATGTTCACGACCTTCGCTACCGTATTCGTGACAAAGACGGAAATTATATTTGGATACATTGTCATGGCGTTGTAAAGAGGAGTAAAGACGGGTTGAGACCGCTGTTCTTTTCGGGAGCGATATCGCGTCAAGAACAAAAATTCGTGATTGACCCGGTGACCAATTTCCCTCGAGAATACGGAGCGATGCTTCGACTTCGAGAGATGCAGTCTAAAAATGAAAGCATTACCATCATCGGTTTTACACTCAACAACTTCTCCGAAATCAATGAGCTTCGCGGTCGAAATGTAGCTGATTTGTTGTTGAGGGATATTTCCAAAAAGCTTGTTCAATATTTTGAAGGAAAGTTGAACTTCTTCCGCCTGGACGGGATGCGTTTTATCGGAATCATGTCAAGGGATGGAGAGGAGAATGTCGAATCCGTTATTCAGGAGCTGAAAGAGATTATCACCGGACTATATTACAACAACAATGTCGTAGTTTGAACACCATGCTCCGTCGGTGTCATCTGCGAAACGGAAGCCGATTCGTCACCGCAGGATTTGTTGGTCAATATGGTAACTCTGCTTGCGAGTGCAAAACACAGCTCGGATTTGGAATTCGTTGTACATTCGCCGACCGGAATCCATATGCAACGACAACGAACGCAGATGATGATGAAGCTCAACAAAGATGTGGTCGACGGTTTTGACGGATTTAGAATCGTCATTCAGCCGGTAGTATCGACCAAAGATTTCAAACTGGCATCGGGCGAAGTGCTTTTGAGATGGCAATTTGAGGGCAAAGATGTGTCGCCTGCGGTATTCATTCCGATTCTGGAAAGCAATCGATTGATATTGCCGGTTGGAAAATGGGTCTTTGAGCAGGCCGTACGAACCTGCAAGCGCATCACGACCTTCCTGCCGGAATTTCGGTTGGCGGTCAATGTAAGCTATTATCAAATACTCGACCTGGAATTCTTGCCTTTTATGGAGAAGACGATTAAAAAATACAATCTCAACGGAAGCAGTTTGATACTTGAAATTACGGAGACCCATTATGACGAAACGCCGACCAAGGTATTCCAATTTGTTGAAAGCTGCAAGGAGCTCGGCATGGAAGTCGCAATCGATGACTTCGGAAACGGTTATTCATCGCTCGCATTCCTGATGAAATATCCGGCGAATATCGTCAAGTTGGACAGGAGCTTAATCAATGAGATGGTCAACTCGAAAGACAATATCAATTTTATATCCAGTATCGTCTATGCCTGCCACAAATTTGGAAAGAAGGTTTGTGCGGAGGGAGTGGAAACTCAGACGGAGCTGGACATCGTTCGGGTGGCGGGATGTGACATGATTCAGGGCTACTATTTCTATCGACCGATGGAGCTGCAGGATTTTTATAAACTGTTGCCGCAGATAGAGCATAAAACGATAGATATCGAGCGGTATGAGCCGTACAGTTATGACATCTAATCTTTGCTATGATGCTATATAATAGAAGAGAAATTTTCAAAGGCTGCTTTCTACGGAGGGCAGCCTTTGTTAAGCGTTTTTGAGAAAGTGCATAGGATTTAAACTTGGGTTTCAAAATCGAATTATTAAACTTGATTTTGCGAATAAAATTCTTGAAAAGAAAGTTCTTTTGCATTATAATGATATAAAAATGTGCGGATTAAAGGAGTAATATGAAATTTAGAAAAAGCGAGCGAATCGGAGCGATTGTAAAAATTCTTTCGGACAATCCGAATAAAATTTATACTTTGGGATATTTTACGGAGCTGTTTTCAACGGCAAAATCAACTTTGAGCGAAGATATTGCGGTTGTCAAAAATGTATTTGAAAAATTGGAGCTCGGAAAAATCATCACGATAGCCGGCGCGGCGGGTGGAATGAAGTTCATTCCCTATATTACGAAAGATAAAGCGATTGAGGAAATTCAAAAGCTGATAACCCTTATTACGGATGATGAGCGCAAATTGGTCGGCGGATTTTTATATCTCAACGACCTCGTATCGAGTCCGAATGTAGCGAAGGTGGTCGGAGATTTGTTTGCCAGCGTCATCGACTACAAAGAAGCGGACTGCGTGGTGACGATTGAGGCGAAAGGAATTCCGATTGGCGTAATGACGGCGAAGGCGATGAATTTGCCATTGGTCGTCGTGCGAAAAAATGCGCGAATTACCGAAGGCCCTTCACTTGCCATCAACTATATGTCCAGTACAAGCGGGAAGATTCAAAGCATGACTCTGCCTCGCCGCTCGATTAAGCGAGGCTCCAAAGTGATTTTGGTCGATGATTTTATGCGCGCGGGCGGAACTTTCAAAGGAATGGAAGATTTGATGCGTGAATTTGATGCGAAGGTGATTGCCAAAGCCGTCTTTGTCGAATTGCAGACGCCGAAGAAGGAAATGAGCGATTATTTTTCGTTGATGACGCTCAAAGATACGCAGGAGATTGATATTGAAATCAGCCAAAACTTTTTGGAGCGATTTTAGTCCAGGCGATGTTGAAAAAATTTATTGAAATCGGATGCCGGAGTTTGACTTCGGCTTTTTGTTTGCCGAAAAGAATAAATTTAGAGAAATGCAAAAAGGCTATCCAATCGGATGATGAATCTACTTTCAGATTCTTATTTACACGGATGTATCCCAAACAAAATTCAATAATTAGAAATGGCAGTTCGAATTGAATTTTAGAAACGATCGTGTGCGAAAAGCTTACAAATGTATCAAATTTCAATCGTAGGATTCTTAGTTCTACTTTCGGGGGGACAATCATAGATTGCTGTCGCTTATACAAAAAAGGAAATTCTGTTTTGAAATAGAAATTATGCAATTAAAATCGGAACTTTTTGTTGACAAAGATAAAAAATGGAAAAAGTTTTGCTCTTCAAATTTGGAATTTTTTAATATCCCTTCTTTAACTTGTGAATCAAAATTTATCTGCTCAATCATAATCACATTATAAATTACGGGTGGCAATGTCAATGATAATACCGTTTAAATATTATATAATAGAAAAATAAATATAAAAAACGAATCTGATTTTGTGATAGTAAATCGATTTTGGAAAAGATTCTTAAAAAGTTTTTTTGAAAAATCTTAGAAAAAGATAAAATGCTGTACAATATCATTGAGCAGTAATTAAATTTTGGCGAAAGGATTGAGTTTGCATATAATATGTTTTGAAAAACGGGATATCGTTATCCGATTTTGAGCAAAAAAACCGCGAAACAAAGTTGAGTAAACCATTTCGCACTTTGTCAAAAAAATATGATTGTCAAATTAAATTTTATTTTTTCTATTGCAAAAATCGAATCTTTATTGTACACTAATGGCAAATCAATTTTAGCATTACATAACAGAAGGAGAGTATTGGCTATGCAAATAACAGACGTTAGGGTTAGAAAATTATCCGAAGAAGGAAAAATGAGAGGGATTGTTTCTGTTACTTTTGATGATGCTTTTGTTGTGCATGATATCAAAATCATTGAGGGGCATAACGGATTTTTTATCGCGATGCCGAGCAGAAAACTTGCGGAAGGAGAATTTCGGGATATTGCGCATCCGATTAATGCGACGATGCGATTGGATTTGCAGGCACAAATTATCAAAGCTTATGAGGCGGCGCGCGAGGCAAGTCGCATAGAAGGTGAAGAAGAAGCCGGTGAGCCTGAGAGTGCTCCGGAAGAATAATTGATTTTAACTTGTGAATATGCTGAAAATGTTCATCGTTGATGAACATTTTTTTGTGACAAAAATCGGAAATAAATACAAAGATTCCGTATAAAAATGAAAATGATAAGTGAAAAAATGCTTGTCTTAGAAAAAATTATTTACTCGTTCTAGAAAAAATTATTTATAAATTAAGAATAAAGCTTGGAAATTGAAGGCGATTTTTAAGTTTACAATTCAACTTGACATGCGATTGAAAAAATTGGATTTTAGAAATACGAATTAAAGTTCGGTTTTGAAATAAAAAATGATTTTTAAATTAATTCTCGGCATTATAAATTTTGGTTTGAGGACTCTTGGATAAACTTCGGAAAGGATTTGTGATTCTTGTTATAAGTTTTGATTTATAGGCAGTTTGGAGTGATTTTTTCGGTAATGATACAGAATCTTACAATCCCGTTACAAAGCAGTGACAGAAATTGAAAAAAGTTTTTATTGATGTTATTCTATAAAAAGGAAATGATTATTTTTCACAGATTTGATTCGATATCTGTGTTAGGAAACGATAAGAAAAGAATGAGGATTTAAAATGAAGAGACTATTACTGATAGGCACAGCCATTTTTTTATTGCAAATCGGTTTTGTGTATGCTGAAGAAAAAATTTCGGATGAAGTTTTTTCGAATCTGTCCATCGTGCTGGATAATGAAACGACAAAAAAGGAAACGCCACCCACAACGACGGAGCAGCCGTCTTCAACGGATGAGACATCGACACCGACGCCGCAGATTCCGGTTGACCCGAATGCAACTTTCGGCTCGAAGCTGGAATATAAAAGAGATAGAAACAGCTCCAATATGATGATTAAACTCAGCGGTTTGGAGGATGCGAAGATTACGGAGAATGCGAATCAGATTTCGATTGAAATTCCCGACCGAGTTTTAGAGCAAAACGGACTGCCTTATGTGATGAGTCAGGATGTGGAATTCAACGATCGACTGATTGCGACGCATCATTTTATCGATGGTGACGGAATCAACAATTTTACGATGAATTTAAGAGATAATGTAAGCTATACGATTGATAAAAACAGTTATGGAATCAATATCGCTTTTACCAAAGGAGCAACTGCCGTTCCGCGTGTAGTTATCGACCCGGGACATGGTGGTCACGATCCGGGAACGCTCAAAGGGGTTTCCAAAGTTCCGGAAAAAGCTTATGCGCTCAAAACATCTTTGCTTTTGCGTGATATTTTGGTGCAAAAAGGGTATGATGTTGTTATGACGCGCGATTCGGATTTCTATCCTCAGCTCAAAGATAGAGCGAAGTTGGCGAATGATTTGGATGCGGATATCTTTATTTCGATTCATTATAATTCGGCGGGGAGTGCAAAACCGTCGGGCATCGAGACTTTGGTTTATCAATCGTCGGATAACAAAAGACTTGCGACTTTCGTTCACAATCAACTGATTGCCGAGACCGGAGTTATCAATCGTGGATTTAAGAGAGGAAACGAATATATCGTACTCAACCGAACCAAGGTGCCTTCGATTTTGGTGGAGCTCGGTTTCTTGACGAATCCATACGAGGCGAAACGAATCAATGACGACAATTATCAGCACACTTTAGCGGGTGCGATTGCGACGGGAATTGATAAATATTTTGGGAGATAATTATGAAGAAAAACAATGAACTTCGGGCGATAAAATTTACCCCTTCCTGTATGAAATATGCGGAGGGTTCCGTATTGGTCGAATTCGGTGAAACGAAAGTGATATGTACGGCATCTTTCGAGGACAAGGTGCCGCCGTTTTTGAAAAATACGGGCAGCGGATGGGTAAGCGCAGAATATTCGATGTTGCCTCGTTCGACACAGATTCGCAAAACGAGAGATTCGGTTCGCGGAAAGATTGACGGACGGACACATGAGATTCAGCGTTTGATTGGACGATCTTTGCGCTCGATTATCGACCTGAAGGCATTGGGAGAAAAAACGATTTGGATAGATTGTGATGTGTTGCAGGCGGACGGCGGAACGAGAACCGCTGCGATTACGGGTGCATATATCGCGTTGGCTTTGGCATGTCACAAGCTGAAAAAAGAAAAACTGATTAAGCGCTTTCCGCTTTTTGATATGGTCAGCGCAGTCAGCGTCGGAATCGTCGATGAAGAATTGATACTCGACCTTTGTTTTGAAGAAGATTCCAAAGCGCATGTGGATATGAATGTCGTGATGACTGGTAAAGGTCAATTTGTTGAAATTCAATCGACGGGCGAGGAAAAGCCTTTTGATCTCGAGCAGTTCAATCAGCTTTTGGCATTGGCTCAAGAAGGTTGTCAGGCGATTACGCAGGCGCAAAGAGAGGTGCTCGGCGAAGAAATATTGGCGCAGATTTATCCTCGACAGACCTTGGTCGTAAAAGAAAAAATTGAATATGACAACAGTCCGTATTTGGATGAGCAAGGGCGTTTGGAATTTGTAATCGCCTCTTCGAATCAGCATAAAATCCAAGAAATTCAGGATATATTGGCAAAACATAATGTCAAATTGTTATCGCTTGCGGACTTAGGAATTTTCGGATTGGAAATCGAAGAAAACGGAACGAGCTTTGAAGAAAATGCGATGATAAAAGCAAAAGCCGTCATGGAGCTTACGGGCAAGATTGCGATTGCGGATGATTCGGGCTTGGTGGTCGATGCGTTGGACGGAGCACCGGGCATTTATTCCGCGCGCTATGCCGGCGAAGAATGTGACGATCACAAAAACAATAAATTGCTCAAACAGAATTTGATGTCGATTCCTTTCGAGGACAGAACGGCGCGATTCGTTTCAGTTATCGCACTCGCGTTTCCGGACGGACGAGAGGGATTCTATAAAGGCATTTGTGAAGGAACGATTGGATTCAATGAAATCGGAGACAATGGTTTCGGATATGATCCTTTGTTCATTCCGCTCGGAAGCGAAAAGACTTATGCACAATTGACGAGTGAAGAAAAAAATAAGGTGAGCCATCGAGCGAGAGCCTTGAAGATTATGAGTAAAAAATTATCGGAAATAATAGGTGAGAGATGAAAAAACGAAAGATATTAGCGATTTTCTTCGCAGTACAATTTGCTGTTCCGACAGCGGTGCATGCTCAGAATATGGACAGAGTGTTCGACGATTTGAATATCTTTGTGGATCATTATGTCGCACAGGAAACCCTGCCTATCGGATTGAATCCGGCAGCGCTGCCGGTGACTGTAGCGATGCCGACAACGGCGACTTACTCCGGGAAAGCGGATATGTCCGTCGTCAGTTTGAATGCATATGCGCAGCTCGGCAAAACTTATCGCTACGGCGCTTACGGTCCGGAGCAATTCGATTGCTCAGGCTTGATTTATCATGTATTTTCGCTTTCAGGGAAAAAAGTTCCGCGAACTTCCCAAGCGCAGAGCGAGGCGGGAGTTTTTGTGGCGAAGGAGAATTTGCAGGTGGGCGACATCGTGTTTTTTGACACGAGACATACGGGAAATCCGAGCAATATTCGAATCGATACCGAGGATACTTTGTCACTGTTCGGCGAAGAGCAATCGCCAAGCAATGAGCTTGCACCGAGCAAGGTGACCCATAGCGGAATCTATGTGGGCGATGGGAAATTTATTCACGCATCTTCCGGCTCCGTGATGAAGGTGGTCGTGGAAGATTTGGATTCCAAATATTTTGCACAGCGCTATCTGTTTGCAAGAAGATATGAGTAACCTAAGAGGAGTTTTATGAAGATTTTATTTACATCCTTGAATTCTAAATTCATCCATTCGAATTTGGCGATAAAATATTTGTCCAAATGCATGGATTCCTTGGATGTTGAAACAAAAGAATATACGATAAATGAAGATGTGGAAGAAATATTTTACGATATAATTCGCAAAGGCTACGATGTTGTAGCCTTTTCGTGTTATATATGGAATATCGAAAGAACGCTCAAAATCGCGAAAAATATCAAAAAAGCTTTGCCGAAAACCTTAATTCTGCTTGGCGGTCCCGAAGTAAGCTATGAGGTTTCGGATTTTATGATGAAAAATCCGTTCGTCGATATGGTCGTCGCGGGCGAAGGGGAGCAGGCATTTTTGGATTTGGGAAAAATCATGGCGAAAGAGAATTCGTCGCAAGACTTTTTAGAAAAGAGTCGCCAAAAGATGATTGCAATTCCGAATCTGTTTTTTCGTTTGGGCGAAGAAGTTTGTAATGAAGCAACGCCCAAGGAATTGGAAGAAGCGATGATAACGCGCGACCTTTCCATCGTGCCGCATGCATACGAGGGTGAGAGCGAGGAGATGATTCGAAACAAAATCGTCTATTATGAAACATCGCGCGGCTGCACTTTCAACTGCTCGTACTGCCTGTCCGCCACGAGCAAGGGCATCCGATATTTTGCAGAGGACAGAGTCTATGCCGAGCTTAAAAAACTGGTGGCGATCGGTGCGGAACAAATCAAATTCGTAGATAGAACTTTCAATGCCGACAGCAAGCGGGCGACTCGACTGGTCGAATATCTGATGTCCATTGACGACGGCAAAATCAATTTTCATTTTGAAATCACCGCCTATCTTCTTCAGCGCGAATTGCTCGATATGATTAAGACGGCGCGCGTAGGACTTTTTCAATTTGAAATCGGCGTGCAGACGACGAATGAAAAAACCTTGCTGGCGATTCATCGAGGGAATCAATTCGAGAAATTGAAAGAAAATGTGCGCGAGATACAAAGTTTCGGCAATATTCATCAGCATCTGGACCTGATAGCCGGACTTCCTTACGAAAAATTGCCGCGCTTTATTCATTCCTTCAACGATGTATTCGATTTGGAGCCGCAAGCTTTGCAATTGGGATTTTTGAAATTGCTCAAAGGAAGTCCGATTTATTATCAGATCGAGCAATTCGGCTATGTATATCGCGACTATCCGCCGTATGAAGTGATTTCAAATCATTATATTTCGGCGGAGGAATTGATTGAACTCAAGGAAGTCGAGAATGTGCTCGACCGTTACTATAATAAAGGAAGATATGCCAACAGCATTTCTTATCTGTACCGCTTTTTCAAAGGCAGGGGATATGATTTGTTCAAAAAATTGTCCGATATCATTCTTCATCATCCCATCGACTTGACGAAGAAAAACGAAGAGTTCTATGCGCTGTTTCTGTTGGCGCAAGAGATAGGGGATTCCTTTGATATGGATTTTTTCGCCGAGCTGCTGAGGCTGGATTATCTGATGATGGGCAGGAATCCGAATGTGCCGGATTTTTTGAAAGCGCCGAGACTGGCAAGCAAAGAAGAAGTTTTTGACATGCTCAAAAACCAAGAGACGCTGTCGGAATTGCAATTTGCGGGATCCGTTTCGCCGAAGGAGGCCTTCAAAAAAATACAATGGTCCAATTTTGCATATGATGTGTTAAAATATAAGAATGAAAAGGCCATTGAAAAAAGGGAGAATGTGGTCATTATCAACTATGATTATAAACGAAAGGGCGACGAGAGCTTCGTTGCTGTCGGGAGGGATTATGAAGTCAAGTATGGATAAATACTTTTTGGAGTTGACGGATAAATTGGCGTTTTTGCAGATTGAGGAGAATACATTGAGAGGTTTCGGCAGGGTGCCGAGCGATTTTTCAATTCCGATTTTCGTGGAGGACATCAAAGGGCAGGCGACCGGAACGGACGGCTTCTCGACCGAGCAGATTGCATCGGCGATTTTATACCTGCTCGGGATTGACCCGAATTTCAGATTTCATAGCGAGTATCGGGAGTTTTTGAAAAATGCCGTCGATCGACCGGAATCTTTTGCGAGTGACCTTGCGCTTCAAAAGTACGAACTCAAATCCTACAAGGATGCGATGGTATATTTTCGATCGGCGATGTGGCTCAAAGACGATGAAATCTATCCTTTCTTCAATTATGGACAGATTGCGATGGAGTTCAGCCTCAACACCAATGATAAGGAGTTGGAAAAAGATTTGGTGCAAGAGGCGGCGCATGCTTTTGAAAAAGTGCTCGGCTTGGATGAGAAGGAGCCGCTTGCAAATTTTCAGCTCGGTTTGATTCTGCGGGAGAAAGGTGAACTTCAAAAGGCGCTTTCCTATCTCAAAAAGGCGATGGAATATGGTGACAGCGAAGTCAGAGAGAAGGCACAGCTGCTCGTTCATGACATCGAGATGTATGAGAGTTTGGCGAACGCGGAAGAGAAGATTGCGGAGGGGAAGTACGAAGCAGCATTGGCGGAGCTGGAAGATAAAAAAACGGACGGACTGATATTGGAGCTTCGATATCAGATTCTGTTTGCAAAAGGATTTTGCTACAAGGCGCTCGGCAATTTTGAAGAAGCGATAAATATTTATTCGGACGCGCTGGCGATTCATAATCAGGATACTTTATTGCTTGCGGAGCTCGGCGTGTGCTATGCTTACTTGGGTGAGTATGAGCAGTCGCTCGAATTCTACTTGGCGGCGCTTGAAATTGAAAAGGATTCGGTGGGCTTGCTCAACAATATCGCCATCTTGTATCTGAATTTGAACGATATTGCGAAGGCGAAAGAATATATCGGCTATGCCAAAGAGCTGGCTAGCGATGATGAAATTGTCGATGCAACCATTTTGCGCATTCGTAAAGTTGAAGAGGGGGAAAGATAATGGATGAATTGGGTCGCGTGATAGCGATTGAAGATGGTTATGCCGTCGTCAATATCAAAAGACGCTCGGCTTGCGGCAGCTGTAAAGCCTGCGAGATGGGAAAGACCGGCAAAGATGAAATCAATATTTCGGTAAAAAACGAGCTCGGTGCGGTCGTGGGCGATGATGTTCGAATCGAGATGCAGACGCCGGATATTCTGATGGCGGCGTTCTTGGTATATATGATTCCGCTGTTGGCATTGCTCGCCGGGATTCTGATCGTGTATTTTGCCGCGCGGTTCTATAAAAATATTAATGAGTGGATGATGCTCGGCAGCGGATTACTCTGTCTTTGCATCAGTCTGCTCTTTGTTCGACAGAAAGACAAAAAGCTTCGGGAAACCCGGAAATTTGAGCCGAAAATGATACAGGTTGTCAAGACGCTTCTGTAAAAGATGCTTTGAACAAATTTTGCAAATTTGAAAAAGGAATGGGGTGTTTTTGGCAAAAGTTTTTATGTAATTCTATTTGAATGAACCTGATATAATAAAGCATTTCAAGTTCTTGCAAACAGATTTGTAAATATATTTTTTTTGTGCTATACTTAGCATAAAAATACAAATTGGAGGAAAAATGGCTGAAAAAAAGAGCGCAATGAAAGATAAACGATTGGCAGCGGACCAGATGAGCAACGAAGAACGACAAAAAGCGATTGAGTCCACGCTGGCAAAAATTGAAAAAGATTTTGGAAAAGGCTCCGTCATGATGTTGGGCGAAAATCTCCACATGAATATCGAAGTGGTTTCGACCGGTTCGCTCGGATTGGACTTGGCACTTGGAATCGGAGGTTTGCCGAAAGGAAGAATTATTGAGATTTACGGACCGGAGTCGTCCGGTAAAACGACGGTGGCGCTTCACGCGATTGCCGAGGCACAAAAGCTCGGCGGCATGGCGGCATTCATCGACGCGGAACATGCACTCGACCCGTCCTATGCAAAGGCATTGGGTGTGGATATCGACAATTTGATTATTTCTCAACCGGACAATGGCGAGCAGGCGCTTGAGATTGCGGACACATTGGTCGGCTCGGGCGTTATCGACATCATCGTCATCGACTCGGTGGCGGCATTGGTTCCGAAGGCGGAGATTGAAGGCGAGATGATCGACCAGCAAATGGGATTGCAGGCAAGATTGATGTCCAAGGCGCTTCGTAAATTGACAAGCTCGATTAACCGCTCCAAAGCGATTACGATTTTCATCAACCAGTTGAGAGAGAAAATCGGAAATTCGTACGGACCGAGTGAAACGACGACGGGAGGTCGCGCATTGCGTTTTTATTCATCGATTCGTTTGGATGTGCGTCGTACCGAAACGATTAAAAAGGGCGACGACATGCTCGGCAATCGTACCAAGGTTAAAGTTGTCAAAAACAAATTGGCACCGCCGTTTAAAATTGCGGAATTCGACATCACCTACGGAAAAGGGATTTCCAAAGTGGGCGAAATCATCGACCTCGGCGTTGATGCGGACATTGTGAAAAAATCGGGCGCATGGTATTCTTACAATGATGAGAAGCTCGGTCAGGGAAAAGAAAATGTCAAGGACTATCTGTTGGAGCATAAAGAACTGATGGATGAAATCGAGGCGAAGGTCAAGGCGCATTATATCGAAAACGGAACCGCGAGCGAATCGGGGGATTCCGGTGAGAGCGATGAGGCTGCGGAATAATATGAAAGGTAGCTGTTGCTGGGAGCTTTGCTCGGCAACAGCTTTTTTGTATCGATATAAGGTAATGATAGAAGACTATAAAACAAAAAATGGCTTACTCTTACAAGTTTGCCATTTTTTTAAGGCTTTTCAGCTGCCCTTAAATATCCATCGAATCGATGCTGTCGTTAAAATCTGTTGGAGCAACAACATCCTGCTGAATGTTTGCCTGCTTTGCGCTCTCCAATTCTTTGCGTAATACTTCAACTTCTGCAATGAGTCTTTTATTTTCAGATTCCATATCATTCATGTTCTTGGTCAGCTCGTTTTGGTTCTTGTTCATTTCCTTTGCAACGCGCGATGCTTGGAAACTGCTGTTTAATCCGACGAGCAAACCGATGAGAACGCCGACTACAACGCTGCCCACGATGATGAGCGCATGAGAAACGGTCGCTTCCCAAACGATGAAACGAATGACTACCGGATCTGAATTTTGAACGGCAAAGATAGCTACCAGTACGACAGCAATCAACGCCAGAACAGTTTTCACTCTTGACATATATACCTCCTATTTAAGTTAAGACTATCCTAAACAACAATATTATAGCACAAAAAGGGAGGTTGCGAAATAATTTTTATCTATCCGATGTCTGTTGATATAATTCGATATTAAAATCAAAATCAAAATTCAAAATTGAAATCCCAAATACGAATTGGAAATTGCGAATTCAAAAAGCCAATGCAAAAGCCGAAAATCGGAATTGCAGCTCGAAAATTAAATGTAATAAGAGTTGAGAATTTGAAAATCAAAAAAAGCACAGTCGTTCTGTTATATTTTCTTAAATGATGGTATAATAAGCGTGAACGAAAAGGAGAATATATGTATCGATTGATTTCTTTGGATATGGACGCGACGGTTTTGCAGAGCGACCATACCATCAGCGAAAAAACAAAAAACACTTTACGCAAAGCGAGCCAAAACGGCATTGAAATAATGATGAACACCGGAAGAACTTACAGCGAGGCGAAAAATTATATCCAAGAGATGGATTTTGTAAATTATGCGGCGCTTGCGAACGGTTCCATCATTTATGATAAGAAAGCGAATGATTTTATTCGGGTGAGCAATATGGACATCGAGTTGATTGCCAAGGCGCATGAATTTGCCAAAGAATATGCTCATGAAGTCGTACTTCTGATTTCCGGCGAGCGACATACCTATGCCGACCGCATTTATAAAAACAGTTTGGGCGCGGAGCAGCACCGGCGAATCTGCGGGGAAGGCAGCCTGCGATTTGTCGAAGATTTGGTGCAGGAGTTTCAAGAGCGATTTATCGCCAAAGGGCTTTTAATCGGCTCCAACGAAACCTTGAACAAAATTAAAACAAAGCTCGAGGAACATTTCAGCGAGCGAATTCGGCTGCCTTTCTCATTGAGTTGTGCGCTTGAGATTTTGGAAGAAGGAATGGATAAATCCAACGCGCTGCACCGAATTATGCAAATCAAGAATTTGAAAAAAGAACAGGTGATGGCAATCGGCGACGGAGAAAATGATGTCGGCATGCTCAAAGCGGCTGGGTATGCGGTGGCGATGGGCAATGCGGCGGAAAAATTGAAATCGGTCGCGGATTTCATTACGCTTACCAACAACGAGCATGGCGTTGCACATGCGATAGAAAATTTGGTACTCATATAGACAGCTTCGGCTGTCTTTTTGCATGCAAAAAAATTTTCAGGTATAATATCGTTGGGATAAGATTTAAAAAACCGATTCGCAAAATTAATTTACATTGGGGGAGTTTGAGATGAATTTGCTAAGCGAGATTTTGTTTCCAAGGAATATCAACTGCATTTTTTGCGGAAGTCCAATCAGCAGGGAAAATTATTTATCCACCTGTAAATCCTGCTATCAGAAGATGGATTTTATTTCGGAAATCTGCACTCGATGCGGGCGTTTCGGCAAAGGAGCAGGAATCTGCATCGCCTGTTCGGATGAAAAATACCATTTCGATAAAGTGTATTCGGCTTTGGCTTACAATGACTTTATGCATCACAGCATCTATTCTTACAAATACGGTCACAAAAGCTATATGGGAAAATATTTCGGCGCGATACTCAAAGCATTTATTGCGGAAAATGAATTGCAATATGATTTTATCACCGCCGTACCGATTTCGGTGGAGCGAATGAATACGAGAGGATTTAATCAAAGCGCATTGATTGCCGAACATATCGATGAAAATTGCTATGTCGAGCTGTTCGTTCGGCAGAAGAAAACGGATTTTTTATCCGGTTTTTCAAGAGGAAGGCGAATCGCGGAGCTGGAAGATGCATTTGCCATCGACGAAGAAGTTTTGGAGCGGATGATTTCGAATTTTTATCAGCGTGAGGAAAAGGCGGACAAAAAAATAAAGCTGCTGATAGTGGATGACATCATTACGACGGGCTCCACGCTGAGCGAGCTTTCCAAATTGGCAAAAAAACAGATTCTAAATATCGAGATTACCGCGCTCACTCTTTGCAGCGCAAGAAAATAAATTAAAACGATAAAGCTTTAAGGCTGACCTGGTCTTTTCCCCCACACTCGCCTGCTGGAAGTCTTGCTCCGGTTTGCGTCACGCCACTTCTCTCGAAAAATCGGCAGGGCTTACTCCTAGAATGCGCCATGCTCATTTTGGTCGCTATGCCAAAACTTACGTGGGTCCCTTTGTCCGCATCTGACATGGACTTTCAACCACAGACCCTTAAAGCTACTTCATTTTACTGAAAAAATGAGAGAATGTCAATTCCGCTGTTGTATTTAATAAAAGTTTTTAAATAAAAATAGATATTATTTTCATACGAAATCATGTATAATGTTTACAGGAGGGCGTATGGAATATGCAGCATTATTTTTAGAAGGGGTCATTACATTTATCTCGCCATGTCTTTTGCCGATGCTTCCGATTTATATCACCTACTTTATCGGAGATATCAATGAAGCGGAGCACAATCGGGCGGAGCACAAGATGCGGGCATTCAAAAATTCGATCGGCTTTGTCATCGGATTCAGCATCGTGTTCGTTTTGCTCGGCGCGGCGGCGGCGACAGTCGGGCGATTTTTGATAATGTATGCTCGTGCCGTCAATTTGGTGACGGGAGCGATTATCGTATTATTCGGTCTGAGCTATATGGGATGGATTAAGCTGTCCTTTCTCCATAAAAGTGTTCGAATGCAGAACAAGGTCGAGCCGATTCAATTCGGGAAGGCGATTTTGTTCGGCATGATTTTTTCCATCGGGTGGACTCCCTGTGTAGGAACATGGCTTTCGACCGCATTGTTAACGGCTGCCAATTCGGAAACGGTTTTACAAGGCTCGCTGATGCTTTTGGCATACAGTCTGGGACTTGGGATTCCATTTATTGTTTCGGCATTGTTACTTCACAAGATGATGGGGGCGATTGAATTTATTGAGAAAAATTATGCCGTTATCAACAAATTGGCAGGCATATTTTTAATTTTAATCGGCATAGCAATCATGAGCGGTTACTATGCAAGGTTTTTAAGATTGTTTTTATAGGTGAAAAAATGAAGAAAAGAAAAGTATGGATGGCGCTGGCTTTGGCACTGGTAATGGCGGGGGCGAGCATCGGTTGTGCACCGAAAGAGGAAGCGAAGCAACCGAGCAACCGACAGGAAACAAAAGAGAGCCAAGAGAAACCGGCGGAGGATAAGAAAGAAAAAGACGGAAAAGAAGCGGATGCGAAAGCGTCAGCCGCACCAGATTTTACCGTTTTTGATAAAGACGGTAAGCAGGTAAAGCTGTCCGATTATAAAGGGCAGGCGACAATCATCAATTTCTGGGCAAGCTGGTGAGGCTATTGCAGACAGGAAATGGGCGATTTCCAAAAACTTTATGACGACTACAAGGACAAAGGTCTCAATGTGATGATGATTAACGGCACGGACGGTATGCGTGAAAAAAGAGAGGATGCCGATAATTTTATGAAGAAAGAAGGCTATACGATGCCGATTTTCTATGATGAGGCGTTGAGCGGAAAAGGCGGATTGGATATTGAGCAAAGCGCCAATGTCGCCTTTCACATCAATGCGTATCCGACGACGATGTTTATTGATAAAGGTGGAAACATCGCAGGCGTTTATACGGGTCCGCTCGATGAAGCGAGTCTGAAAAAGATTTCGGATTTCATTCTTCAGGATGAAAATATCGGGAAATCTTTAGCGGAAGTATTCCAATAATTTAAATCATAATAAAAAAGATAAGGGGAAAATTTGAATCTCTTATCTTTTTTTGATGTTAAAATAAAAAAGGAATTAGTTTTTTCAGTTTAAGAAACTGAGCTTTTGAGAACAAAAAAGACGGAAACAATATAAAATGAGCAATTACTGCTTTTTAGGACTTTGTGGAAATAGATAATTTTTTGCAAAAATATATTGTCAATTTTGTGGTTTGGATATATAATTTTAGTTGATTAGAGTACAAGTTTGTGAATTCTTTTAAGGATACAAACTTACTAAGGAAGTTAAAGGAGGAGAAAAAATGATTACTTTTCTAATCGGTATGGCCATTCTGGTTGTCGGAGGAGTTTTGTATGGCGCATACATTGACAAAATGTTCGGCGCGGATGACAGAAAAACACCGGCGATAACAATGAATGACGGAGTGGATTTCGTACCAATGAACAAATGGAAGAACGGACTGATTCAGCTGTTGAACATTGCGGGAACAGGTCCAATTCTTGGCCCGATTGCGGGAATTCTTTTCGGTCCGATTGCATTTATTGCAATTCCGGTGGGCTGTGTGCTTGGAGGAGCCGTTCATGACTATCTTTCAGGAATGATTTCGATTCGTGAAAACGGAGCACAGATGCCTGTTATGACCAAAAAATATTTGGGAAATGTTACTTTCCAAGTATATAATTTCTTCTTATGGTTATTGATGCTTCTTGTCGGTGCGGTATTTATTTATACGCCGGGAGATTTGATTGTAACTCAAATCTTCAAACAAGAGTCCGTTGCATCCAACCCGGTCGTATGGATTGTTTATGCGGCAATCTTTGCATACTATTTGGTAGCAACTTTGTTCCCTATCGACAAAATCATCGGTAAAGTGTATCCGATTTTTGGTGGAATTCTTTTGCTTTCGGCGGTAGGAGTCTTCTTCGGATTGTTTGCGAAAGGTTATCAGCTTGACAATCTTACAGCGAGTAATTGGATGGGTGTGCATCCGGACGGTCTGCCACTTATCCCGGTATTCTTCGTAACGGTTGCCTGCGGAATCGTTTCAGGTTTCCATTCCACTCAATCGACTTTGATTGCGCGCTCTGTAGGTAATGAGCGTGAAGGAAAGTTCACTTTCTTCTATATGATGTTGCTTGAAGGATTTATCGCAATGATTTGGGCAGCTGCTGCAATGGGAATTTATCATATCATCGGATTGGATGCGGACGGTGTCGGCGGACCGAAAATTATCGGTATGGTAGCAAAAGACCTGCTCGGCCCAGTGGGCGGTATGATTGCGGTAATCGGAGTTATTGTACTTCCAATCACATCCGGAGATACGGCGCTTCGCTCGCTTCGATTGATGGTTGCGGATTATCTGCATATCGACCAAAAACCGTATCGTAATCGATTGATGGTATCTACGGTAATTTTTGCACTGGCGGCGGGAATTCTCGTTTTTGCAAAAGTAAGCTCCGGCGGATTCCAATTGTTGTGGAGATATTTTGCATGGAGTAATCAGACGATTGCCGTCTTTGCTTTTGCGATTATGACGGTATATCTGATGAAAGAAGGAAAGAATTTCTTGGTGGCATTGATTCCGGGAACTTTCTATATGTTTATCATCTCAAGTTTCATTTTGAATGCGAAAATTGGATTTAATCTTCCAATCAATATGGCGTATATCGTCGGTGGAGTGTTGACGGCGCTTTATGTATTGATGGTTTATAAAACCGGATTGAAGATGAAATCATCGACAAGATTACAATCTTCTTTAACAAAGTAAAACCGAAGGCTTCAGTTCTTCGATAGAATTTGACCATCTGCGGCAGCTGTTGCAGATGGTTTTTTCTTGGCGTTGACATAATCAAGAAATTTATATTAAAATAGGAGAACGGGGACTGTCATTTGGAGTATGACAGTAATTTGGAAGGGAAAGGATAAAAAGTATGAAATCAAAAAAGGACAAATATGCCGGAGTCAAGACGAACACTACGACCTACTTGGTCAACTACCTCGGACGAAGCTATCACAAATATGTGAAAGAAAAGCTTCAGGAAGTGCATCTATCGCAGATTATGTTTTTTAATCTGTTGTTCATTCAACGAAATCCGAATGTGGCGATGAATGTGTTGGCGAGAGAGTTTAATATCGATAAGTCCTATATCACAAGAATCGTGGCAAAGCTGTTGGAGCTTGGACTGGTTGAGAAAAAACCGTCGGAGAGAGATTCGCGCTCACAACTGCTCAAATTGACAACCAAGGGAGAAAAAACCATCAAAGAGGTGCTCAATCATCTGATGAATCATGAAAAACAAATCGAATCACAGCTTGAGCCGGAAGAATATCAGGCATTGCTTACGATTTTGCAGAAGCTTTACAATCATGAGAAAGAAAAAAATCATGGTATTCATGAAAAAGGAATATTTGCAGAATAGTTACAGCTCCGAGAAATCGGAGCTTTTTTTGGAGGAAATATGAATTATATTGGGCTCGTTTTGTGGAATTTTATCGTATTTTTGATTTATGGAATCGATAAAAAAAGAGCGCGGGATAAGAAATGGCGCATCGACGAAAAATATCTTATTGGACTTGCCTTTTTACTCGGTGGAGCGGGTGCATTATTCGGGATGATGATTTTTCGGCATAAAACAAAGAAAATTCTTTTTCGAATTATGATCCCGTTGTCACTTTTGTGTAATGGACTATTCATTTATTTTCTTATAGCGTAATATTGGGCAGTGTCATTCGGAATAGAACACATGCGAGATTTTGATTTTTTGAGCGCAATGGTATACAAAAAATGAAAAATCATTGCAAACTTTGCCGGATTTGAGAATAAATAAGCATGAGGAAATAATTAGAGATATGGGAACTTGTTGCTTTGCTTGTTCATTGATATTTTAGGAAATTTATGTTAAAATATTGGAGAAGAAAAGCTTGAAAATCGATGAATTTCAAAATTCTCGAAGCGGAGGAAAAATGAAAGTCAAAGTCTATACACTCAACGCATTTGCGGAGGAAGCGAACGGAGGAAATCCTGCGGGCGTGGTTCTTGATGCGGATGAATTAACGGAAGAACAGATGCTGAAGATTGCAAAAGAAGTCAATTTTTCGGAGACCGCCTTTGTGATGAAATCGGACAAAGCGGATTTTTGTGTTCGGTTTTTTACGCCGACCGAAGAAGTTGATTTCTGTGGCCATGCAACCGTAGGCACTTTTTATTTGTTGAGCCATCTCGGATTGATTTCGGACGGCAAGTACAAGCAGGAGACAAAGGCGGGCGTTTTGTCGGTCGAAGTTCAGGACGGTCTTGTGGTTATGGAGCAGCGAGCACCGAAATTTTTGGAAAAACTGACGACGCGCAATCCCGATTTTGAATCGGTCTGTCAATCGCTCGGCATTTCGGCAGGCGATGTCGGCGTGCGACCGATTATCGATGAGCAGGAACAGGGGAATTTTATCAATCATATGGAGATTGTAACAACGGGATTGTCGGATTTGATTATTCCGCTGCGCTCGATAGAGATTCTTCATGCGCTCAAGCCGGATATGGAAATGATAAAAGAAATCAGTCGAAAAATCGGCATAACGGGTTATCATATTTTTGCGATGGGCGACGGCGAAGTGACCGCTGAATGTCGCAATTTGGCACCGGCGGTCGGCATCGACGAAGAATCCGCAACGGGCAGCTCGAGTGGAGCGCTCGGTTGTTTTTTAATTAAAAATCGAATCATCAATATTGAGCAGAAGAATGTGGCGATGCTTTTTGAGCAGGGATTGACGATGGGTAAACCGTCCAGACTGTATATCAATATCATCAAGGAAGCGCTTTGGGGAAATCGTGTTGAAGAAGTATATGTCGGAGGACGCGCGAACAATGTTGAAAATATGGAGGTAGTTCTGTGAAGCTGGCTTTTTTCAAAACGATAGATGAAACAATCGGCTTGCTGGAGGATATGACACCACATTACTTGAATGTTTGTGATACTTTAAAATCTTTCTTTGAAGGTTTGATGATTGAGCTCGACCAGTCCATCATTGATGTGCGAAGTCGCGTGAAGTCGCCCAAAAGTCTGAAAGAGAAAATTTTGCGCAACAAATTATATCAGAAGCATGATACGGCTGAGGAAATTTTGGACAATTTGCAGGATGTAATCGGTATTATGATTTTTTGCCGTTTTGTTCGTGAAGAGCAGCTTATCTTGGATAAGCTTAAGAGCTTTTTCAACAAAATGGATGTGGACGGCTGGTATTACAGCCCGATTCTGCAAAATATGCCGATTTATCTGGACTTGGGAATGCCTCAACCACAAAAGCAGAAAAACGGCTTCAAGATTTATCGCATCGACGGCCATTACTATTCCTATGGCGAAAAAATCAATTTCGAATTGCAAATCAAATCGCTGGTTCACTCTTTCTGGGCGGATATCGAGCATGAGGTCATCTACAAAAACAACAGCTATATGATTGTCGACGGATTTATGAAGGAGATGCTCGCATCGATTCACAGCAATATGGAGGCGATGGACCATCAGATTTCATTGATTTACAATCAGCTCAACACCGACACTTCGATGTCCAAGGATGCGGACAAGATGATCGATGAGAATTTTTCAAAGGTGATTTTGGCGAAGGCAATCAATGATATTTTTATCAACAAGATGAAAGAAAATATAGGCTTTACCATCGACTTCAAAAAAGCCTGCGATATTTTGAGCCAGTATATTTTTGTAAAAAACGAAATCGTCTATCAGAATCTGTCCAGTCAGACGATGCTGGAGCTTATCACAAGAATTCGATATTTGTCGGACCGAATTATCAATTTTGAAACTCCGATTCATTTTGAGCATGAATATAAGCCGAAGAGTCGATTCGGAGAAATATTGAGCGAAAAATTGCTACAGGTCATCAATGTGGATTTCGAATGGAATATCTTTTTCAAGATTCTTTTTGAAATTGAGCCGGGAAGCAATGTGGAAGATTTCGGCAGATTTTTATACATTATTAAAACGAGATATGCGGATGCGGATTTGTATGAGCCTTTGTTCAAAAAATACGATTCCTCGGATGCATACTATATCAAGGATGAAATCATCAATGCGGTTGCCAAAGGATTGGCGGCGGATGGTTCCATCACGATTATTTATGAAGAGAATTTTAAGGCGATTTGCATGCTGATTGCGAACCTGACATCTCAAATTGCAATGGATTGCAAAGATATGAACGATTGGGAAGATGCAAAGGAAGAATATATCGCAAATTTTGAGAGCGATATTGCGGAGATTTTGAGGTAGGAATGCAAAGAAGAGATAAGGTCAATTATTATTTGGATATTGCGCAGACCATAACGGAGAGAGGAACTTGTCTTCGTCGAAATTATGGATGCATCATCGTGAAGAATGACGAAATTATTTCGACAGGCTACACCGGTGCGCCGAGAGGTCGTGCGAACTGTACCGATTTGAATTTTTGTTTTCGCGAAAAGATGGCGGTGCCGAGAGGGCAGATGTATGAAAAATGCCGCTCGGTGCATGCGGAGATGAATGCGATTATTTCGGCGGCTCGTCGGGATATGATCGGAGCGGATTTGTATATGGTGGGAGTTAATTATTCCAACAGACAGATCGTTCCGAATGCAAATTCCTGCTCGATTTGCAAGCGCCTTATCATCAATGCGGGAATTGCAAGAGTATATATTCGTGACGATGCGAACAGTTATAGAGTGATCGAAGTTGATGAGTGGATTGAAAATGACGATTCGCTGATTGAAAACTTGGGTGTCGGTTACTAGAGAGGTGAATATGATCAATGTTTTTTTGGCTTTTGTCGTGAGCGGAGTCATCAGCTACACCACAATGCCGTTTATTATCAACTTGGCGGACAAAATAGGAGCCATTGATGTGCCGAAGGATACAAGGCGAGTGCACAGCAAGCCGATTCCACGCTTGGGGGGGCTTGGGATTTTCTTCGGGTTTTTGGTTTCAGCGCTCTGTTTTATACAACCGAATGAAAAAGTGCTTGCCACCTTGCTTGCCAGCGGTCTCATCATCTGTATGGGAATCATCGACGATATCAGTCCGCTCAAAGCGAAAACGAAATTATTGATACAGATTTTTTGTGCGGGAATTATTACTTGGGCGGGCATTCGAATCAACTTTTTTACCAATCCTTTTGAAGATGATATTTTGATTGTGCTCAATTTACTGAGCATTCCGGTGACGATTTTTTGGATTGTCGGAATTACGAATACGGTCAACCTCATCGACGGATTGGACGGATTGGCGGCCGGAATTTCCACAATCGCCGCATTGACACTTTCCATCGTCGCTTTGACATCGGGACAATATATTACGGCGACCTTGCTGATGGGGGTGGTCGGCGGAGCGGTGGGCTTTTTGCCATACAACTTCAATCCGGCTAAAATCTTTATGGGCGATACGGGCTCGTTGTTCCTCGGATTCATTCTGGCGGTGGCATCCATCATCGGAACGACTAAGGGCGCAACGGTTTTAGCGGTCATCATTCCGCTTTTCGCATTGGCGATTCCGATTTTAGATACGACCTTTGCAATTATTCGCCGCTTTTTAGCGGGCAGACCGATTATGGGTGCGGACAAAGGACATCTGCATCATCGTCTGTTGTCTAAGGGACTTTCACAAAAGAAAACCGTGGTCTATCTCTATGCGATTTCGGCACTCATCGGCGCAAGCTCTCTGCTGTTGCAGAAATCGGATTTTATTACGGGTATCTTCGTTATTTTGGGAAATCTGCTCGTCGTGCTCGTCGGGGTGAAGAAGCTTAGAATCCTGGAAGAAGTGAAAAGTGAAATCCAAGAGACAAAAGCGGCTAGCCACTGTGAGGATGAGCCGGGGCGAAATACGACCAATGATTCGCCTGATAAAAAAGAAAAAAACAAATAAGCTAAGGAAAGAAAAATTGACATAGGAAATGATTGGGGAGGCTATATGAAAAAAATTAAAGTTCTGAGCGTATTCGGAACGAGACCCGAAGCAATCAAAATGGCGCCGCTGATTTTGGAATTTGAAAAGCAGGCGGAAATTGAAAGCAAGGTGCTCATTACGGCGCAGCACCGAGAAATGCTCGACCAAGTTCTGCATATCTTTGACATCAAACCGGATTACGATTTGGATTTGATGAAACATGGGCAGACGATTACAGATATTACCAACGGGGTGCTTCGCGGGGTAGGCGAAATTTTACTCGAGTACAAACCGGACATCATGCTGGTGCATGGCGATACGACGACCACTTTTGCAGCGGCGTTGGCAGCTTTTTATCAGCAGGTAACGGTCGGTCATGTGGAAGCGGGTCTGCGAACATGGAATATTTATTCGCCTTATCCGGAAGAGATGAACCGACAGCTTACCGGAAGACTGAGCACCTATCATTTTGCACCGACCATGCAAAACCGAGAAAATTTGCTCTCGGAAAATGTTTCGGACGATAAAATTATCGTGACGGGCAACACCGTCATCGATGCCCTCTATCATGTGGTTCAAAAGGAGCATGTGTTCGAGGATGAAGCACTTCAGAAAATTGATTTTGACAAAGAAAAAGTGATTTTGATGACCTGCCATCGTCGGGAAAATTGGGGCGAGCCGATGGAGCGAATCTTTTCCGCAATCAAGCGAATCGCGATGGAATATCCGACGCATCGGGTCGTTTTTCCGATGCATAAAAATCCGAAAATCCGGGAGATTGCCAACCGAATATTGGCGGGCGAAAAAAATATCACTTTGATTGAGCCGCTCGACTATCAGCCTTTTGCGAAGCTGATGGGATTATCATATCTGATTTTGACGGATTCCGGCGGAATTCAGGAAGAAGCGCCGGGGCTTGGAAAACCCGTCATCGTTCTTCGCACCGAGACCGAAAGACCGGAAGCGGTGGCTGCCGGCACGGTAAAAATCGGCGGAACGGACAGCGAAAAATTGTATCGCGAAATCAAAAATCTGCTGGATGATTCGGCGGAGTATCAGAAGATGGCGAAAGCGAGCAATCCGTACGGCGACGGCAAAGCGTCCGAGCGAATTGTAAAACATATCATTCAGGAATTTACAAAATAAGTTAGTGAAGAGGCTGTTGCCGGATGAGTTTTTGATCGGCAACAGCTTTTTATATGAAGTTTCTAAGTCCGGTCGATTTTCCTTAGAGGATTATATGTGGATAACACAAAACGAAATCATAAAACAAACTTACAAACAAAAAAATGGCATGCTCTTACGAGTTTGCAATTTTTTAAATCATCCTCAGTTTTTACATTCCATCACCGAAGCATATCGAAAGTATGTGATGAAAAGTTCACTTCATATCGTTCGGATTTCTGTGCTATTGATAGTTTTGAATTTCACTTTTCACTACATAATCCTTACCGATGACATGAGTTTCGGTCATAATCGGGTCGTCCTTGTCAAGATTGAAATACAAATCCTTATCGCCGCCGGTATCGTTGAATGTCGTATCGAAGTATTTCCATTTTCCATTCAGCTTGACGGCATTCCAAGCGTGTCCGAGGTCGGCGAGGCCGTTGATATTTCCGGTTACGACGATACTCTCCAATCCGACTTTTCGTGCCAAATAGTTAAACGAGTTTGCATAGCTTGCGCAGACTCCGATTCCTTTGACACCGGTTCCATAAGCGGTGAAGCTGTCGGCTTCATTCGGGTCATCCAGTGCGCGTTTTTGTGCAATTCGCTGATTCAATCGCTCCAAAGCGGGATAATCGTACTCGGCATTGTCGCACAGATATTGATTGATGGCTTTTAGTTTATCCAAATCGTCGCTGTTTGACGCTTTGATTTCTTCCGCCACGGCATTGAGTTTTTCTCGAATCTCCTGTTGTTTTTGCTCTCTTACTTTTTTATCCTTTTCCAGATAGATGATTTCCACCTTGCTGCCGTCGGATGAGAATACCAATTCTTTGACGAAAGGAGCAGTCGGATTCTGGGTCCGGGCCTCCGCATAAGCATCGGCAAACACCGAACGGTCGCCGGCTTGAGGGAATTGCGCTAAATCCAAAATATCCGTTTGGTTTATCAGATTCGCCGCGATAAAATGGCTCAGCGCATTGCTTGCAAAAACTTCGTCCTCGACTTCCGGAATCGTGTTTGAAATCACTTTGGATTTGAGAACGAGCTCGGCAGCTTCGGCATAGGTTGTATCATCCGCTATCGAGCCGGTTGCAGCCTGCGATTGGATACTTTCCTGAATCTTTTTCAAATCTTCTTTATAGGTGGAAGGATTGTAATCAAAAACTCGAATCTCTTCTGCAAAAGGCGTTCCCAAGATTTGAATCGGGATGCTCAATGCGGGTTTGCCAAATATATTTTTTTCCTTCACATCTTCAGTCTTCAACTCAATCGGCATCATACGGGCGCGTCCGCTGCACATGGTAACCGGAACATGAGTTGGAATATTTTTCATTTTTTCATAATAGAAGATGCCGTAATCTTTTGCATGCGGAACTTTTTTCTTCCACAGATTGAGTGCAATCGAATACGGTAGATTTTTAATGATGTCGTCATGATAGATGGCATTGCTCATCGCGGAATAATTGGTATTGTCTTTTGCGATGACAACCAGATAAGACATATCCTTCGGTCTGTCCTCGTCCTCCTTCGCATCCAATATGCTCAGCGATGAATCGGTCAATCTGCGGAGCTTTTCGTCATCCGTATCCATGAAAATGTCTCTGAAATCACGATTTACCGTTATCGGACTATCCTTCAACTCCAGCGAATTCCATATGGTCTTGCTCGTCAAACCGATTCTATGCGCGGACGAATTGACAATCCATCCCTTATCTCCTTTTACATAACGATAGCGCACTTGCACAATATAATAGGCATTGGCGCCTTCGACCGGTTGCCATTTCAGCTCCAAGCCGCCGTTTTCCGAAATACCGTACTTCACAAGCGGAGCGGAAAGAACATCTTCGCTGTGGTCCACTTGATAGGTCAGCACTTTCGGTTTTTCCAACAATTTTTTCGTTTCCAAATCGTGATATTGCACGACATAAAAACGATTTAAGAGACCCCAGCCGGTTTTTCCTCCATAGAGCGTCGTGACGGTGGAAGTCTTAGAGCCATCGAGCGAATAAATCGGCGTTTCCTCCGTTGGCGTAATTTTGATTTCGCCGGTTTCGGAGTCGCGCTTGATGGCGATTCGGTCGCTGTAAACATAGTCCGTCAATGCATAGTCGGAATAGATTTCAAAAGGAACATGACCCAAGATATCCGTTCCCCGATTTTCAAAATCATCAAAGATTCCAACCGACCAGGAAGTTTGCGGTGCGGTCGGAAAAAGAATGTTCTCATCCGGTTTAATTAAACGAACTTCCTTTTCAAATTCGTATTTTCCTGTTGATTCGTATCGGGCAATCATCTCCTGCACCTTCGCATCATCCTGACCGAGTTTGCTTGTGTCGTTACAGCCGGTTATGCCGAACAACAAAAACAAAGAGCAGGCGGCAATTGCCGTTTTCTTCAAAAATCTGTTCATAAGATTCTCCTTAATAGAATGCTGTTCTCAAAACTACCAAGACTATTATAATATAAAGTAAAAATAAAATCAAAAACGGGATTGTCCTTTCAAAACGAGATTGGAAGCAGAATTTTGTTTTGCAATTTACGAAAGCAAAGTCGAATGTATAATCCCAAATAAAAACTTGATTCGAGATACGAAAAAAAAGCTTCCTTTATATAGGAATCTGAGATATAATTTGAAGTGAAATTCGAAACAAAATTACAAAGCAGAATCGGCATTTGAAAAAATGAGCTCGGCGATGCGATTGCGATTTGAAAAAGAATTTCCTCTTCCGGCTCAAAGTGGAATTTACTGTAAGACTTATTTCTACTTTGACCCCCTTAAAGTGGAAATAACTTTTTCACTTTACATCGTCGAAACTTGGCTGAAGTGAAAAGTTTATTTCCACTTTTGCAAAGAGTGATTTAGGAGTGGCAATTAGTCTTACAGAAAGAAGCATTTTGAACTTTTTTTCTTGCCAAAAAGTGGAAATTAGTGGTAC